>CATJUP010000112.1 GCA_949743655.1 uncultured Eubacteriales bacterium | reverse complement strand
TTGCACATAATAGTTAAAAGTTAAAGTTCTTTCGCTTCCTTTCTTTCAAGAAAGGAAGAAAAGTGTGTATTTTAAAACTCAATTCTGCCGCCGTATATTTTTTGAACGGCTTTTACAGCATTTGTTTCCTCAGCCCACAGTTTTAATGTGTTTGGGTGCGCGTTAAATGCTGGGAAATCAGAACTAGTTATGTCAAGTCTTAAACGCATGCCACTTTTAATAAGTGCAGATATTTTTGCCATTTGTATTTTAATATTTACAGTTGAGTTTGGTTTGTAATTGGTTATGCAGTTTTTGAGAGTTGTTATTCCACTTCTTAAATAAAAGGCATCTTTACCATTTTCTATAACTGATAATCTTGTATAAAAGCACGTGTCAGGTGCTGAAGAAGAGACATAAATATACACATTAATATCGTTATTTATTAAAATATCTTTTTCAAAATATTCCGAAACAAAACTGATTATGTCGTTACGATAGCCAACAGGCGGTATAATTCTTCTTCCCTCAACAGTCTTTTTGTTTTTGTGATACATATAATCGGTCATAAGCGCTTCACTTCCGCAAGTAGGCGCAGGGTTAAGAGGGTCATAAATATATTCTTTGACTGACATAGTTGGCTTTGAATGGCATAAAGTCATATTATTAGTATTTATAAATAAATTGTTTTTGGCTTGCAAATTAAAGTTTTTAAATACAATATAATCGTTTTTGTTATATACATATGCTTTTATATTGCCTTCAGGAGTTGGGTCAAAATATGGTTCTCCTTTTAAATGATGACCAAACCAGTTTAGTTTTGAACGTATAAAACGTGTTCCAACAGCTTTAAATGCGTTTGGCGTGTCATTATCAGAACAAAGGGCTTGTTTGTGATTTGTTGGTGTAATTATTATAGTGCTTTTGTCTCTTGTTTGTTTTGGCATATTCTCAAATGCTTTTAACATTCCAGCAAAATGCGGGTCGTACCAACTGGCATGAGCTATTATTGGTACTTTGATTTTTGAAGGCAAATCTTTTAAAATTCCATAAGCGCCATAATTATAAAGAGGAGCGTTTTTATTATCACTTTTAAGCCATTGCCTGTACCAATCCAATTTTTTACCCAAAACATTTTCGTCAGCATACATTTGAGGCGTGAAATTAATCATTTTTTTATATGTTTCCTCATTAGGCTTTAATTCGGTTATACCAGAGTTATAAGCTAACCAACCAGCATAAGCCTCTAAATGAAACATTCCATTTGTATAAAGTATGTCGTGGCGGTAAGGGTTATAAACTTCAAAATTAAGCGTTTTTACCTCAGGAGGAAGTATATCGCATATCATAAATTGGTTCATTGTAATGTAAGATGCACCTGTCATTGCTATATTGCCATTACAGTATGGTTGTGACTTTATATAATTTATTGTGTCTATACCATCATTTCTCTCGTTTTTAGCGGGAACCCACTCGCCTTCACTTTCAAAGCAGCCTCGGCAATTTTGCGCTATACATATATATCCATAAAAAGCCATTTCGTGAAAAAATCTTAAACTCTGCATGCCATATGGTGTGCGTGTTAATATTATAGGAAGCTCTTTAGCGTTTTTTGGAAAAGCCGCTTTACAAAACAGTTTTACACCGTCTCTCATTGTTATATAAAAATCAATTAAATCTATTTCATTAAATACATGTTTAATTGGTATAGAGTCAATAATTTTTTTATTATAATGCTTTGAGTATACATCTGAAAATAACAATATTATATCACTCCTTTTAAATATGTAAAAAAATTATACTAAATAAGTTGTATTAATTCAACAAAACAAATTTTTATATGTGAGAAAAAATTAACAAAAATAACCCTTTGTATTGTAAATACTAATGCTTTGTGATACAATTTACGTGTAAATTGTGCTTTAATTTATAAAAATTAAAGGGGGATAAAAATGTCTAAAAAAAGTGATATTACTACAAAGGGTCTTGAAAGAGCTACTCATAGAGCTCTTTATTATTCTATGGGACTTCTTCCAGAAGACCTTGAAAAACCAATAATAGGTGTTGTAAACGCTCAAAACGAGACAATGCCTGGTCATAGGCATCTTGATATTATAGCAAGAGCTGTTAAAGAAGGAATTATAGCCGCTGGAGGAACGCCTATTGAGTTTCCTACTATAGGTATATGCGATGGCATAGCACAAGGAAACTATGGTATGCACTATCCTTTGGCAAGCCGTGAGCTTATAGCTGACTCGGTTGAATGTATGATGAACGGACATAGTTTTGATGCTATGGTTATGATACCTGACTGTGATAAAATAACACCTGGTATGATTATAGCAGCAGCAAGACTTGATGTGCCTACAATTATTTGTTCTGGTGGAGTTATGGCAACAGGAAGAATGGACGGCGAAAAAGTGGGTTACACAGACCTTATGGAGGCATCTGGTCTTGTTCAAAGAGGTCTTAAATCTCAAGAGTGGTTGGACGAGCTTGAGCAATGCGCTCTTCCAGGCTGCGGCGCTTGTAACCTTTTAGGTACAGCTAATTCAATGAACTTCCTTACAGAGGCGCTTGGTCTTTGCCTTCCTGGCGCTACACTTCCAGCCATGAGCGGAAAGAAATTGGCTATAGCTAAAAGAACAGGCATGAAAATTATGGAACTCCTTGAAAAAGGTATTACAGCTAAAAGTATTATTACAGAAAACGCTGTTCACAATGCGCTTGTTGTTGATATGGCTATTGGCGGTTCCTCAAATACAATGCTTCATTTTGCCGCTATATGCAACGAGGCAGGAATAAAATTCAGCTTTGACGAGGTAGAAAGAATTGCTTCTATTACACCTCATCTTGTAAAACTTAAACCATCTGGTCCTCATTATCCGGCAGATTTTGACGATGCTGGCGGAGTAACGGCACTTATGGCAAGATTAAAAGAATATGGTCTTATTAAAGACAATTTAACTGTTACAGGTAAAAACGTATTTGAGAATATAGAAGGTCACACTGTTAAAGACGATGATGTTGTACGTACTAAAGAAACCGCTTACAGTCTTACAGGAGGACTTAAAATACTTTACGGCAATCTTGCTGAAGAGGGCGCTGTTTGTAAAAAAGCTGGTGTTGTGCCTGAAATGCTTAAACACACTGGTCCAGCAAGAGTATTTGACCAAGAAGAGCCGGCTGTTAAAGCTATTTATGACGGTGAAATTAAACCTGGTGACGTTGTTGTTATACGTTATGAGGGACCTAAAGGCGGACCTGGAATGAGAGAAATGCTTACACCTACATCGGCTATTATAGGCATGGGTCTTGGCTCGTCTGTGGCGCTTATTACTGACGGACGTTTCTCGGGCGCTACAAGAGGTGCGGCTATAGGACATGTTTCGCCAGAGGCGGCTGAGGGCGGACTCATAGCGTTTGTTAAAGATGGTGACAGCATATCAATAGATATTGAGGGTGGTGTTGTTACACTTAATGTTCCTGAAGAGGAAATAGCTAAGAGAAAAGAAGGCTGGCAGCCTCATAAACCACCTGTAAAACCAGGAAGTTATCTTGACAGATACTCAAAAATGGTATCATCAGCTATGTCTGGAGCAGTGTTCAAAAGGTAAATACCGACATACACAATATTTAACACATTAATTCAAATAAATTTAAAACAGTCTAAAGCGTAGCTTTAGGCTGTTTCGTTTTAAAAAACGTTAATTTTTCCAACAAATTCTTTTGCCGCCCTTTTTAAAAAATGGTGCATAAATTGAAATAACCCACAAACACAATAAACTTTACAAAAATTGATTTCTCTGTAAAACAAACAGTTGCGCTAAATAATTTTGTATATTATAATTTTTTAGAGTATAAAATTGTGGGGAATAAAAAATGAAATCTGACTATGAACTTCTTAAATTTATTGCCAGTATTGGCTGCATGATGATTAAAAACGGCGCCGAAATCCAGCGTACAGAAAAAACAATGCTTAGAATAGCTGCCGCTGATGGTATACACAGTGCCGAGGTTTTTACACAGCCTACAAGCGTAATAGTAACACTTTACAACAACACAGGCGAGGTTTTTACAGAACTTAAAAGACCTTATACAAGGCGTATAAATCTTGAAAAAGTTATAGCCTGTGATACGTTAGCTCTTGACTATATAACCCACAAAAAATCAATACATGAATGTATGGAGACCCTTGATTATATAGACTCACTTACAGATTTTAAACCATACATAAGGGTTTTATCTTACAGCATTATATGTATGGCGTTTACAATACTTTTTAGGGCTACTGTAAAAGACGGTATTATAGCGTTTGTTGTAGGAACATTTCAGGGCATAGCCATTGAGATATTTTCTAAATACAATTTATCTGGCTTTTTAAGTAATGTTTTTGCCAGCGCTTTAGTGGCTTTTATGGCTTATACTTTTTACCACTTAGGCATAACCACTAATTACAACACAATAATACTTGGTTCAATAATGCCGCTTGTACCAGGTTTTGCCGTTACAAATGTAGCAAGAGATTTATTATATGGCGACTATGTAGCGGGCGGTACACGTCTTACAGAGGCTATAATTATGTCTATAGGTATAACAACAGGTATTATAACAATATCATGGCTGTTTAAAATTTTAACTGGGGTGTAAAAATGGTTCTTAACAATATATTTACCGATTTTATATTTGCCGCTTTATCATCTCTTTCGTTTGCTGTACTTTTTAACGCTCCACGCAAAAAAATACCATATTGCGCTTTTTGCGGCGGCATGGCTTGGATTATATATATATGGCTGTTTTCGCAAACTAGTATAGAGTCTCTTGGCATATTTACAGCGTCTTTGTTTGTTTCGGCATTTTCACGCGTATGTTCTCATAAATTTGATATGCCTTTTACTTTATTTTTTGTTCCGTCAGTAATACCTCTTGTTCCAGGCTCTCAAATGTATAACATAATGAGAGGATTATTACAAAACAATATGTACTATACATTCACGCAAGCAGTAAAAGGCATTAAATTTGCTGGTCTTATAATGTTATCTTTTATAATTATATATCTTCTGCCTCCTAAAGTATTCTTTTTTAAACATAGCAAAAACAGTGATATATTCAAATAGGCATAAAAACTGTGTATAAATGCGATTTTTATGCCTAAAATTGTTTTATTTTGTTTAATATAATAAATAATCTATATTACTTATTATTTAATTAAACAAATATATCATCTTCTTTAGGCTCTTTAAGTTTAGCCGAAAACATATCCGCGAACTCTCTGTACTCTTTTGTAGCCATAATTTTAGCATCATACTGGCAAACACTTATACATCTAAAACAAGATATACACTTTTGAGTATCTATTGTAGAAAAATCTTTTTCGGATATAGCGCCTTTAGGGCATTGGATTACACAAAGTCCACATTTTTTGCATTTACTGCTTGTACTTGGATAAAAACTGCCTCCATTTCCTCCGTCTTTATATGGAAACTCACCTTTAACATTAGGTATACTAAATTTACCAGACTCTATTTTGTTTAAAAACTCTTTAGCTAAAATATAGCATTTATCAATATCATTTTTATCAGGTCTTTCTACTTGTATGTCGCCATAAGTATGTTTACCCACAATAGCCGCTAAAGACAATGGTATAAAGTGCCTTTCTATAAGTAAGTTTTTAAACTCAAGCAGAGCATCTTCATAATCTCTGTTTCCATAAGTAACAATAACAATACATTTTGCTAAATTGCCATTAAGTTTTCTAATCTTATCAGCAAATTCTTTATATAGCCTTCCTCCATATACAGGCGCAGCAAAAACAACACAATCGTTTACATTAAATTCTATTTCTGTATTTACTGAAGAAATTTTTGTAAAATCAATTTCCTCAACTTTTCTACCTAATTTTGCCGCTGTGCTTACAGCACATTTACGACTATTTCCAGTAGGTGAAAAATATAAAGCTAAAACTTTATTAAACTTCATAATCAACCTCCCAAGGTTTAAATTATAGTTTATATTTTATTATTAATTTTTAGTATAATATAAATATAACATATTTAGTCACATTATGGTATTTTATTTTTAAATTTTTAAAAATTTTTTATATTTAATGTAGGCTTTTTCCACAAAATTGCTAAAAACAACAATTTATATTTTGACTTATGGCTAATATATGCTATAATACTTTAAAGTGTAAATGTAAAAATTAAAATTTTAGAAAAGAGGTAGTCAATATGCAAATGGAATTTAAACGAAAACTTCCTGTTCCATCTGAAATAAAAGAAATAATGCCTGTATCAAAAAATGTTGATGAAATAAAAAAACAACGAGATGAGGAAATCCAAAAAGTATTTAAAGGCGAAAGTAACAAACTTATACTTGTTATAGGTCCATGCTCCGCCGACAGAGAAGAACCTGTAATAGATTATATTCATCGTTTAGCCAAAATAAATGACAAAGTTAAAGAAAAACTTATAATAATACCAAGAATATATACAAACAAACCTCGTACCACTGGTAAAGGATATAAAGGCATGGCACTCCAGCCAGATCCCGAAAAAAAACCTGATATGCTTGAGGGGCTTATGGCAATAAGAAAACTTCATAAAAGAGCTGTTGAGGAAACAGGTCTTACATGTGCTGACGAAATGTTATATCCCGAAAACCATAGATATTTGTCAGACTTACTTTCGTATGTGGCAGTAGGCGCCCGCTCTGCTGAGGACCAGCAGCACAGACTTACGGCAAGTGGTATAGGAATACCATGCGGAATGAAAAACCCAACAAGCGGCGACCTTTCAGTCATGCTCAACTCAATAGAAGCGGCACAATGTGGACACACATTTCTTTACAGGGGCTGGGAAGTAACCACACAGGGAAATGAGTTTACTCATGCCGTATTAAGAGGCGCTGTAGACAGACATGGTCAAAACATACCTAACTACCATTATGAAGATTTAATAAGACTTTACGAAATGTATGCACAAAGAGATTTAGACAACCCATCTGTTATAATAGACACAAATCATTCCAACTCGTCAAAAAAATATATTGAACAAATAAGAATTACAAAAGAGGTTCTTCATAGCTGTAAATATTCTGACGATGTAAAAAGAATGGTAAAAGGCTTTATGATAGAAAGTTATATTGAGGACGGCTGCCAAAAAATAGGCGAAGGTGTATATGGCAAATCAATTACAGACCCTTGTTTAGGCTGGGAAAAAACCGAAAGGCTTATACTTGATGTCGCTGAAATGGTGTAAAGCAAAACCTTGAGGGCGCTGTCTACACTCCGTTTCGGTCGGCTCAGAACAAAGAGCCACCGGCTCTTTTTCGCCCTCAAACTCCTGCAAACTTTTTTGAAAAAAAGTTTGACAAAAAACTTTAACACAGCCTCAAGCAAGATGCTTGAGGCTGAATTTAATTAATAAAACCGCGCAAATGCGCGGTTTTATGTTTAAAGTTCTTTGCTCTGCTTTCTTTTAAGAAAGCGGATGGGGTGTGGGCAGCGCCCACGGTTTTAATTACTCAGTTTTAACTGTTTCTTTTTCTTCAGCTTTTTCTGTCTGCTCTTCAGATTTTTTAGCGGCTTCCTCAGCAGCTTTTTTTGCCATGTTAGCCTCTACTCTTTCGTTATGTATAGCATGTTTAGGACACTTCATAGCGCAAAGACCACAGTCTTTACATTTTGAGTAGTCAATAACAGCCACATTATTTTCAACATGTATAGCGTCAAATTTACAGTTCTTTTCGCATATTTTACAGCCTATACAGCCTGTAGAGCAGTTAGCTATAACTTCTTTACCCATATCTTTTGAGTTACACCTTACAGCAGTTTTTTTGCTCTTAGGTTTAAACTCTATAAGAGATTTAGGACATGCCTTAGTACATTTTCCACAAGCAACGCATTTTTCCTCATCAACAACAGCAATACCGTCAACTATAGAAAGCGCGCCAAAATCACATACACTAACACATGTTCCAAGCCCAAGGCAGCCATAAGCACAGCTCTTAGCGCCACCGTTAGCCAACTGTGATGCAAATACACAGTCTGATATTCCCTCATAAGCGTATTTTGATTTAGCATTGTTACAAGTACCATTACATTTTATAAAAGCTACTTGAGGCTCACTGTTTCCAGCCTCAACGCCCATTATAGCAGCTATTTTAGCCGCAGTTTTAGCACCGCCTACAGGGCAGGCATTTACAGGTGCCTTTCCTTCGGCAATAGCTGTAGCACATCCGGAACAGCCAGGGTATCCACAGCCGCCGCAGTTAGCGCCAGGAAGTACTGCTTGTATTTCCCCAACCTTTGGGTCTTCCTCAACGGCAAATATTTTGGAAGCATAACCAAGGAAACCGCCGAATATAACACCCAAACCAGAAATACTTGCTACAGCAGCTATTATATAACCTATTTCCATTGTTTTAGCCCTCCTTGATTAAAGTTTTATTAATCCTGAGAAGCCGAGGAAGGAAACCGACATAATTCCAGCGCCTATAAGCGCAATAGGGAAACCTTCAAACGACTTAGGAATATCATTAAATTCAATTCTCTCACGTATACCAGCAAAAAGAACTATTGCAAGTGTAAATCCGCCAGCACCGCCTATACCATTTACTATAGATTCAATAAAATTATAACCATTTTGCATATTTGTTACAGCAACACCTAAAACGGCACAGTTTGTTGTTATAAGAGGCAAATAAACGCCCAGTGCCTGATAAAGCGAAGGCGAACTCTTTTTAATAAACATCTCAACAAACTGAACAAGCGCAGCTATAACAAGTATAAACGCTATAGTATACAAATACTCAATTCCAAAACGAACAAGTACAAGATTATAAACAAAATATGTAGCAGCACAAGCAAGCACTATAACAAATATAACCGCCACACCCATACCAGCAGCCGTCTCAACCTTTTTGGAAACTCCAAGGAAAGGACAGATGCCTAAAAACTGTGAGAATATATAGTTATTTACAAATATTCCAGCTAACAATAATAATATTAAACGCATTTTTTCCCCTCCCTATTATTCTTCATCTTCACTTACAGGTTTTTTAGCTAATTTTTTAAATATAGCCATAAAAATACCAAGTGTAAAGAACGCTCCAGGCGCCATTATTAAAAGCAATGTTTTAGGAAACGCCTCAGGCATAATAGTCATGCCAAGTATAGTACCCGAGCCAAGAAGCTCACGAACAGCACCCATTATAACAAGAACTGCAGTAAAGCCAAGACCATTTCCCAAACCATCAAATAATGACGCTATCCAGTTGTTTTTAGAAGCAAAACCTTCAGCTCTTGCAAGAATAATACAGTTTACAACTATAAGAGGTATAAAAAGACCAAGTGCGTCGTTAATAGCTGGCAAGTAAGCCTGTAAAATAAGCTGAACTATTGTAACAAACGATGCTATTACTACTATAAAGCACGGTATACGTACTGTGTCTGGTATAAATTTACGTAAAAGAGATATAACTACGTTGGAGCCTACGAGCACCGCCATTGTTGAAAATCCCATGCCGGCACCATTTATTATACTTGTTGATGTAGCAAGAGTAGCACACATACCGACAACCTGTATAAGTACAGGGTTATCGAACAATATACCGTCTCTTAATACAGTAAGATTTTTATTCATATTATTCTAACCCTCCTTATTTATTTGCCGCTACCCAAGCTATAGCGTCATTTACGCCCACTGTAACAGCTCTTGATGTTATTGTAGCACTTGTAATAGCTACAACCTGACCACCGTCTTTATCAACAGCAAGAGTACCGCTCATACCTGTATACTGCTCATAAAAGTCAGGGCTTGCGGCAAGAGCGCCAAGACCAGGTGTATCAGCGTGAGATAAAATTCTTACGCCTGTAACAGTTCCGCTTGTGTCAACACCAACCATCATTTGTAAAGGTCCGCCAAAACTACTTGTTGTACAGCTTACAACATATCCCTTTATGTTTCCGCTTGCGTCTTTACCTGCTGTTACTGCTGTTACTGTACCGCTTAAAGCCGCATCAGATATTTCTTCAAAATTAGCGTCAGGCAAAACAGCCTGCATAGCGGCATCTTGTGTGGCTTTAGCCTGTGCCGCAATAGGCGCTTTTGTTATTTCGGAACAAAGACCAAGACAAAGAGCGCACACAAAACAAATTATAAATAATCTTAATGCTGGTACTGTTATATGTTTCATGCTTTCTTCGCCTCCTTTGTTTTTGGTAACTCGCCAAAAATTTTGCCCACAGTAAATCTATCAATAAGAGGTACAGCCAAGTTTGCTATAAGTATTGAGTAAGAAACACCCTCCGGATAACCGCCGTATACTCTTATAAGATATGTAATAAGTCCGCAGATACAAGCGTATATTATTTGTCCTTTAGCTGTCATAGGCGATGTTGTGTAATCTGTAGCCATAAATACAGCACCTAAGAAAAGTCCGCCTATAAAAATCTCGTAAACAGGCATTCTTACGCCATATCTTCCAAACACGCCCATAAGAACAAACACAACAGCCACATATATAACAGGTATTCTCCACGAAATTATCCTTTTGTATAAAAGATAAGCAAAACCAATAATCAAAGCTATAGCGCAAGTCTCACCTATACATCCACCAATACCATTTCCTGTAATAACCTGCATAAGGCTTGGTATTTGTAAATCAGCCAATGCCGCGCCGTCTTTTAATGTTTTTAAAGTCGCTAATGGCGTAGCTGAAGTAACACCGTTTACAGTCCATGTTGTCATAGCTGTAGGATATGACGCCAAAAGGAACGCTCTTGCTATAAGAGCAGGGTTTACAAAGTTTTGACCTATACCACCAAAGAATTGTTTAGCCACTATTATAGCAAACGCACTTCCTACTATAGGCATCCACCAGCTTGCGCCAACAGGTATGTTAAGCGCCAATAAAAGACCAGTAACAACAGCGCTTAAATCGTCTATTGTAACTGTTTTTTTCATTATTTTTTGATATAAATACTCAAATAAAACGCTTGACGCCACCGAAATAGCTATAAGAAGGAGCGCCTTAATGCCAAAAAACACAATACCCATCACCGTAGCGGGAATAAGAGCTATAATAACATCGCGCATAATGCTTTGTACACTTTCACCCGAACGGACATGAGGGGTTGATGATACTACTATATTATCCATTATTTTTTCTCCCCCCTAATTATTTTTTAGACTCTGCCGCTTTCTTTTCAGCGTCAGCCTTTGCTCTTGCTTTACCCATTTCAATCTTTTTAGTAGCTTTTATTGATTGAGCCAACTGTCTCTTAGCTGGACATTCATAAGAACAGCTACCACACTCTATACAGTCAAGACCATGATTAGCCACAAAACCTTCCCCGTCACCTCTTAAAGATAACTGATTAAGCATAAATGGCTGAAGTCCCATAGGACAATGCTCTACACATTTAGCACATCTTATACAGTTCCTTTCTGGAGGTATAAAAGCCTCGGCTGGAGTAAAGCAAAGAAGTGCTGATGATGTTTTTGTTGTAGCCACATCAAGAGTAAACATAGCTATACCCATCATAGGTCCACCAGCTACCATTTTAGCAGGCTCCACTTTAAATCCGCCTATTTGCTCCATAAGGTCTTTATAAGTCATTCCAACACGTATTTGATAGTTGCCAGGGTTTGCTGGAGCGCCACCTGAAACAGTAACGATTTTTCTCATTACCGGTTTTCCCTCACAAACAGCATTGTAAACACTTATTATAGTATCAACGTTATCCACTATACAGCCCACAGCCGAAGGGAGAGCGCCCGAAGGTACTTCTCTTTGGGTTATAGCATATATAAGATGTTTCTCAGAACCTTGAGGGAACTTTTTAAGCAATGACGCTACCTCTATATTAGGTATGTCTTTTACCATATCGCTTAAAAGTTTTATAGCTTCAGGTTTATTATCCTCTATACCTATAACGCCTTTAGCATTAGGATGAAGTTTAAGCACAATCTGAAGACCTTTAATAAGTTTTTCTGGCTGTTCAAGCATAAGGCGGTAGTCACATGTAAGATAAGGCTCACATTCCGCCGCATTTACTAAAACATAGTCAATATTAGTACCTGGTGGTGGTGCTAATTTTACATGTGTAGGGAAACCAGCGCCTCCCATACCTACAACTCCGCCTTCTTTTACAGCGGCAAGTATTTCTTCGTTAGACATTTGTGTGTAATCACGTGGTTTAATTCCCTCGTACTCTTCCATTTTGCCATCGTTTTTAACTACAACAGCAAGGCTTTTTACACCTAAAGGCACAAGCACAGGTCTTATATCCACTACCTCTCCCGAAACGCTCGAGAATATAGGCGAGCTTACAAAACCTTTAGCCTCCCCTAATTTTTGACCTACTTTTACGTAGTCGCCTTTTTGTACACAAGGCTCACAAGGTGCGCCTATGTGCTGTGACATTGGGAAAAACAATTCGGAATTTTCCTTTGGAAGTATCACCTTTATGGGTTTATCCATTGTAAGGGCCTTTTCGTCAGGCGGGTGTACTCCACGTTTGAACGTTAAAGTTTGCATATTATCCCCCTCTGCTCTTCTTATTTTTACACTTTTAAGTGTAAATAATATTAAAGTTAAACATAACTGCATAAACCGGTCAAAAAGGTACGTCCAACAAAACCTCACCAGTTTATAATCAACATTTCTATTTTAATACAAAAATACATAGCCAACAACACATTTTTATATTTTTTTTTAACTTTTTAATTTGTTCACTATTATAAATAAGAGTTTACTATTTTTTTTGTGTTATGTAAATGTAAATTTATGTGTTAGGCAAATTTTAATAATAAAATTTTGCTTTAGCCAAACAGAAACAAAAAATATGGCTATAAACGTTTTTAAGTAGTATAATATACTTTAATATATTCCTAAGGATGTGATTTAATATGAAACTTGAGCTTAATACTTCTCAAAAAATGCTTATAAATCAAAAACTTATTCAATCAACAATGATTTTGCAGATGAGTACAGCCGAGCTATTTGAGTATGTAAATCACATTAGCGAAGAAAATCCTGTTCTTGAAGTTAAAAACGACTATTACTTTGATTACTACAAAGATACTAAAAAAAAGTCAGATTATGTAAATACTTATGATGAACAAAACCGTATATATTATAAAGAAGAAAAAGATGAAGAAAACGATAACAGCGACTGGAAATTTAAACAGAGTACCGAAAAAACTCTTTTTGATTTTCTTTTAGAACAAATAATGTCGCTTAAAATATCAAAAAATGAATTGTCTGTTTGTATATTTATAGCCGGCTGTATAAATAACGCTGGATATATATATTTAAGCGACTCTCAAATAGCTGATATGCTCAATACTGACATCAATTTAGTAAAAAAGGCTATAAATATTATTCAGTCTTTGGAGCCAAATGGTGTATGTGCTCATAATTTGTCTGAGTGTCTTTTAATACAAATAAACAAACTTAAAATAGATAATACCTTATTAAAAACAATAATTAAAAATTATATAGAGCTTTTGGGCAAAAACCAGATTAGACTTATAGCAAAAAAAACAGGTGCTAAAATAGCTGATGTAAACTCAGCAGTTGATATAATTAAAAATTTAAATCCAAAACCTGGAAATGGTTTTTTATCCGAACATGAAATTGATTATGTAATTCCAGATGCGATAATTGATATAAAAAACGGAATATGTGAAATAAACATAAATGATTTCTTTTCGGCAGAAATTAATATAAGCGATTTTTATATGAACATACTCAAATATGACTATTACACTGATGACGCTAAAGAATTTGTATATTCTAAAATACGTCAAGCTGAATGGATAAGCAAGTGCATTTTAAAAAGAAAAGAAACACTATATAAAATAATAAAAGCTGTTACCGAAAAACAGTACGATTTTTTTCAAAATGGCAAAGGTCATATATCTCCTTTACTTTTAAGCGATGTGGCAAGTTATGTTAAAATACATGAATCCACAGTAAGCCGCACAATAAAAGGAAAATATATACAATGTAAATATGGTGTTTACCCTTTAAGCTACTTTTTTAGACAAGCTGTTACCGAAAAGTTTGGTGAGGGCATTACTCAAGAAAAAATACAAACATTTATAACAAATGTAATTGATAAAGAGGATAAATCCGCGCCCCTAAGCGACAGAAAAATAGCTGAAGAACTACTATCAAAACATGGCATAGATATTTCAAGACGAACCGTTGCCAAATACCGCGGAATACTTGGCATAAAAGGAATAAGCGGACGGAGAGAATAAAATTTTTAATTTCACTTTGTTAATAACATATTAGCTTTTTTAATGTTTATTTATGGCACTAAAATGTTTATAATAAATTTAAAAATAATAAACCGTGAAGTCTTATCCTCACGGCATTAACAACACTAATTAAAAATAAAAAACAAAAGCAGTATATGTAAAAATAAAGAAATGGCGTATATAACTTTAAAACTTAGTTTTCGGCTTTTGTGCCTAAACACAAACATTCCAGCAAAACCGCCTATAGCCCCACCCAATATAGCTATAGTAAAAAGCGCCGACTCTGGTATACGCCATTTTCTTTTTTTAGCTTTTAGCTTATCAATACCCATAAGCACAAAAAGCAATACATTTATAAAAATATAATATGCTAACACCGCTTTTAATCCATTATTTGTAAACATAACTACAACCATAAAATCGTTATTGCTATTTGGCAAAAATCCCAAATCATTTAAAACCAAAAACTCATCAATCATTTAATCACATTTCTCCAGTCAAGGTCTCCTCGTTCAAGAGCTAAAAGCAGTATCTCGGCTGTAGCCAAATTACTTGCTAAAGGTATATTGTGTAAATCACAAAGCCTTAATATACCATTTATACTTGGCTCGTAACTTTTTTGTGATACAGGGTCTCTTAAAAATATAACAAGGTCTATATCATTACTTGCAACTTGACTTCCTAACTGCTGTTCTCCGCCTAAAGGTCCGGCAAGATATTTGTGTACTGATAAATTGGCGGCTTCCTCAACAAGGCGTCCTGTTGTGCCTGTAGCGTACAAAGTATGTTTTGAGAGTATATGTCTGTACGCGATACAGAGATTTTCCATGAGTTTTTTTTTGTTGTCGTGAGCTATCAATGCTATATTCACTTATTTCAAACCTCCTCAAATAAAGATTTTGTGCGTTTAAGACCTATATTAAGCACAAGTCCTATAGACGCCATATTAGCCCACATAGAACTTCCGCCATAGCTTACAAAAGGCAAAGACATACCTGTATTAGGCAGTATACCTGTAGCTACGCCTGTGTTTACAAATGTCTGAAACGCTATCATACCAGCTACTCCCGTTGCCGCTAATTGAAGAAAACTGTCGCGGCAATTCATGGCTATCAACATACATCTAAAAACTATAAAAAACTGTAATGCTAAAACACCCACACATCCTATAAAACCAAATTCCTCGCCTATTACCGAAAATATAAAATCATTATATGGTTCAGGTAAATAGCTTAATTGATTTAAAGTTCCCTCATAAAGCCCTTTGCCCATAAGCTGACCAGAGCCTATAGCACTTATTGATTTAAGTGTCTGATAATAATTATCAGAGCTCGCGTCTGGTTTTAAAAATGTTATTATTCGCGTTATTTGATGTGGTCTTAGTATTTTATCAATTATAATAGGGTCTTCACGCAATACATCCCAAGCGATAAATAACACAATAGGAAGTGATATTATTATTAATCCCATTATATATTTATAATCAATTTTAGCCACAAACAATTCACACGCTAATATAGCTAAAATAACAAGACTTGCAGACAAAGACGGCTGTCTTTGTATAAGCAGTATAGGTATAAGCGTATAGAGGCAAATTTTAATCAATACACTTTTATTATTAATCCTTTGCCTGTTTTTGTCAATAACTTTTGCCAAGCAAAAGAGCATTATAATTTTTGAAAACTCAGAAGGCTGTATTCCAATAGGTCCAAAATATATCCACCTTTTAGCGCCGTTTACAGAGCGTCCTATTAAAAGTACGGCTAAAAGCAGCGCTATATTAAAAAAATATATATATTTATAAAAATTAGCAAAAAAATCGATATTTACATATACCACAACAAGCATTATAACTACTCCAATACTTACCCATACCATTTGAGAGTAGTACATTGAGCGGCTTTCACCCAAATTTATATGCGTTGCAGAACCTATACATATTATACCAAATACCGAAAGTATTATAGCGGCACACACAAGCCACCAATCAATATTTTTTAATTTTTTTAAATTCATTTTTCTCTCCAATTATTAAACAGAATTAAAAGACAGTCTGAAAATTTAATCAGACTGCCAAATTTTTGTTAGTTTGAGTTTCGGCGCATACTTTTTATAGGTATGTTAGCGTACAATACCGGTACTGTTCCCGAATTATCCTCAGCCTGTGTTTGAGTTATATTAATATCAAGCTCGGCTCTATCTATTTCCATATAGTTTGATATAACTTTTATTATATCATCTTTAAGCATCTCCAAAACCTGTGACGAGCAATTTACACGGTCATGAACAAGCACAAGTTTAAGTCTGTCTTTTGCTACAGAACCCGAAGTAGGCTCTTTGCCTTTAAAAAAACCTAAAAAATCAAACATTATTTATCACTCCTGTCAAAGACTACTAAAATTTTTAATACAGTTACATCAGCCCTTGCGGAATAATTTTTTAAGTTTATCTATAAACGAGTTTTCCGCCTCAAATACCATTAAAGGTACATCATTACCCAATATTCTTTGCGTAATATTACGGTAAGCCTGTCCAGCTTTAGAGCTTTCTACAGTAACCGCCGGTTCACCTTTATTTGTTTGTATAACTATTGATTCATCATCAGGCACAACACCTATTATATCCACTGCCAATATCTCATTTACATCATCCATACTCATCATGTCGCCTCTGTCAACCATATCTGGTCTTACACGGTTAAGTATAAGTGATGGATTTATAAGCTCATTTGCCTCAAGCAAACCAATTATTCTGTCAGCGTCTCTCACCGCTGACACTTCTGGTGTAGTAACCACAAGCGCGCGGTCAGCTCCCGCTATGGCATTTTTAAACCCTTGTTCTATTCCCGCCGGACAATCTATTATTATGTAATCAAACTCATCCTCTTTAAGATTATCACACAGTTTACGCATTTGTTCAGGCGATACCGCGTCTTTATCTCTTGTTTGGGCAGCCGGAAGAAGATAAAGTCCAGCATAGCGTTTATCTTTTATAAGCGCTTGTTTAAGTCTGCATTTCCCTTCAACAACATCAACAAGGTCATATACTATTCTATTTTCAAGTCCCATAACAACATCAAGATTTCTAAGACCAATATCAGCATCCACAAGAGCTACTTTTTTACCGGAAATCGCAAGACCACAGCCTAAATTAGCGGTGGTTGTTGTTTTGCCAACGCCGCCTTTACCGCTTGTTATAACTATTACTTCTCCCATTTTTTATCCTCCCTAAACTTATGGCTATTATAAACTTTTTTGTTAAATGCTACGTTTTAGCGCTTTTACACACTTTTGTGTTAAACTAAAAACCTAATCGCGATAGTAAATATATTTCGCTAAAATGTTGCTTACTTAAATTAATTAAAATTGGAATAATACCTCACAAACTTAATATAATATATACTTTAAGTATATATTAACAAAAATGTAGATATTTTGCATTAGTTTTTTTTAGCAAATTTTAAAATTAATTTTCAAAATACCTTATAATTTTACAGCATTATTCATAACATGCCACAAAATAGCGTCATAAAATACATTAACAGCGCTTATAACGCAAATTATTGAAACTCGGATACATATATTTTTCCGTCCTCAACATAAGCATATTCTGGTTTTCGGTTTGTTTTTGAATCGCCATCAGGGAAACGGGTTATTATTCCACCTATTCTAAGTTGAACAGGCACAAGGCTAAGTGCAAAAACAAAAGCGTTGCTGTCTCCTTTACATCCTGCGTGAACTACACCTTTAAGAGCACCTAATATAAGTATATTGCCAGTAGCTCTTACTTCAGCTCCTGGGTTTACATCACCTAATATAACTATACTTCCGTCAAATTCTATTGACATACCATTTCTTAAATTTCCTTTATGAAATTTTGTTGTGTGCCTATCTATAGAAAAACTGTTTTCAACAATATTTTCTATTTTACTTTCTACTTCTTTTTTAGATGTATCTGCTTTTAACTCTGCCTCAGCTTCTGCCTGTTCAATAATTTTTTCAACTGGCTGACCTTTTTGACTCAATCCAATCTCGTCTATTTCATCGTCAGCATTAATATCGTTTGCTTTTGGTTTTTCATTTCCGGTTACAAATGTAATCATTTAAGCTCCTCCATTAAATAAAAATGTTTAAACACTGGGCTTTGTCCAAACATAATAGCTTTTGCCACGTTTGGGCATTAGCACATAATTCTACTCTGCCAACTCAATATTCATATAGCTGTTTTCAGGCTCATAATTAAGCCCCATGTACTCCCCAACAATATTTCTTCCTACAACAGCCGCCGCCGATGTTGATGACTCACCGAAAGGTATCATTATAGCTATAGCTATTTGCGGCTGGTCGTAAGGTGCAAAACACACAAAATTTGAGTGAGAGCTTCTTGACTTATTTTCTTCCGCCGTACCAGACTTAGCCGCCACTTTAACAGGAAAATCTTTAAAAACCCGCCTTAACGAGCCTCTCTCACCGCTTGTAACAAGCAACATACCCTCATAAACAGCGTCTAAGTTTTCTTGCGCTATATCTAATTTTTCCTCAACAACAGGAAGTTTTTTCTCAATAACCTTGCCATTAGCACTTTCAACTTTGTCTATAACATGAAATGTGTATCTTGTACCCCCATTAGCCAATGTTGATATATATTTAGCTAATACAGCCGCTGTATAGTTGTTTACAGATTGACCTATAGCGGCTCTTATTGTGTCGCCGTCATTCCACGCTGTTTGGCTTGTTGTAGCATCTGGATTTTGCCATTTTATAGATGCCTCTTTATATTCAGGCGAGGCTATATTTGGCTCTGCTTCACCAAGCTCTATACCTGTAACACTGTCAAGACCAAACGCTCTCATATATTTTTTAAGTGTCTCTATTCCCTCTAATGTCGAATTTTCTTGACTATTACCCAATCTAAAAGATGTTTCATAAAAAAAGTAATTACATGAAACCTCAAGCGCATGAGACACATTAATGTCTCTATGAGTACCGCCAGGATATATCCAGCACTTAGGATAAGGACTTCCCGCTTTTGTGTACTGTCCTAAATCTCTTATAATTGTAGACGGTTTTATAACGCCTGTCTCAAGACCTGCTATTGATGTAACCATTTTAAAAGTTGAGCCTGGCGCCTTTTTTTGCTTCAAAGGTCTGTTTACAAGCGGCGATGTAGGGTCGTTTATAAGCTGATTGTAATATTCTGAGTCAAAATTATTAACAAGTCTGCTGTTATCGTAAGAAGGATATGTTACAAGTGCCAATACCTCTCCTGTATTTACATTTGACACTACAACCGAGCCAGTACATGGGTCAAGATTTGTTTGATATGGATGAAGCTCGCAGCTTCTAAGTTTTTCTATTATTACAGAAAGAGGTGTTACACGACCTGACTCTATTTTTTCTTTATACTCATCATCAGCCGTTATTATTTCCTGCTCAATAAGTAATAACACCATATCCCTATTTGTAATAGTACCATCTTCTATAGCCGATGTTATTATAAATTTAGCTTTATCCAAAGCGTCTTTTTCGGCTAAATCTAAATTAGGATAATTTTCGAGCACAATATTTTTTATATATTGCGATATTTCTTTGTTTGTATTAAATATTTTTTTAACCGATATTGAGTTACAGTTTATCATTGATGAGAAAAGCTCTTTTTGTGTTATAGGCAAGTCCTTTGGGTCTTTTGATGTAAGTTTACTTATAATTGTATCAGCTAAAGCGGCTTCCAAATAATCATAAGCTGCTTTTTGCAATTTTTTGTCTATAGTAAGAAATATGTTACTTCCTGAAACAGGCGCTTGCGTTTCTATTGTATTTATTCGCCTTCCAGACGCATCAACTTCCACAAGACTTTGTCCATCAGCTCCTCTAAGCTCCAGTTCATATATAGACTCAATACCATTTTTACCTATTATGTCATTTTGTGAATAACCATGTTCAGCATAATTTTCATATTCTGTGTCTGTTATTCTGCCTATATATCCTATTATATTTGAAAAATACTTGCCGTCAGGGTAATCCCTAAGCGAGTCGGTATATATAGTAACCCCAGGAAATTTATTATTGCTCTCCTCTACTGCTGCCACTGTCTCGTCTTTTATGTTTATAGCCACTGTTATAGGCTGATACTTTCTGTAACGCATTAAATAAAGTGAGTAGCGTATAGCCACAACTTTTCTTTTTAATTCGTCTGATATATTATCTGGCACATCAAAAAATTCAACTAAGTATTTTAATGTCTCTTCAGCGTTAAGTTCATATTGCTCTTCTTTCATTCCAACGCTTTTTTTCCATTCAAACTCTTTAGTGTCACTTCCGTCAAACAAAAACTCATAAGGCTGTGTTTGAGATATTGGAATATCATCAATTATTGTTTCACCATTTTTGTCAAGTATATCTATTAACGAAAGTATCATTAAGTTTTTGTCCGAGCAGTTTATTAAAATGTTTATAAGTTTTCTCTCATCCTCTTTGCTAAGTCCCATAGGTATATTATATTTTTCAATTAAATAATCATATGTCTCATCAGCAGAATATTTAAGCTGTTTAGACCTAAGACCTATACTTTGTTTCCATCTCTTCTCGTCATCAGACCATGAAAATTTAAATTTTTTTGGCATCGAGTCAGTTATAAGTAAATTATCATATATGTCTTGTCCTCTTGAGTAAACAAAATCAAGCGCTGTTTGTGTTCTATTTGATAATGGCGCTGTAACACTGTCATCATATTTTATAGAGAAAGCGGCTTCATTTATAGCTAAAGGTCTTCCATATCTGTCATATATCATTCCCCTTGACGCTGGTATTGATATTTTTTGCATTATGCTTGTTTTAAGCTCTTGTTGATATGTCTCGCCCTTTACAATTTGCAATGAAAAAAGTCTTACTGATATAGCAGCAAACAATATAAACACACCTGTTGACATAATAAATATACGGCTTGTAACAACGTCTTTTACTCTCTCAAAAAAACTTTTCATATCTTATCTCCATATAATTTCTCATTTTATGCTAAACAGTTTGCGTTTATATTTTTCAGAACTCTCTATACGCTCGTTTACCGAAAAAAGTATTCTGTATATTATTATTGACACAGCCGCCGTATATACTGCCTCTGGAAATATTATTTTAGCGAAAAAATACATGTAGTTAAGGTATCCCGCAAAAAATGGACCAGTAAAAAACACGGCGCTTTCGTATATAATAGTACCTAAAAAACACAAAAACAAAGGCAAAGCATAATTCTCTCTATAATAATTATGGTTAAACCGCCCAACAAAATACCCCATAATTGTACCTAAAAGAGCATAATACCCTAATGAAAAACCAAAAAATATATCTTGTAAAAAACCAGCAGTAAATCCTATTAAACAGCCTTCTGCCCTTCCCCTTAAAAGCGCCATTGACACAGTTATAACTATAGCTGTGTTAGGTATTATATAATTTACTCTTATAAACTGAAAAACAGTGCTTTGAAGTACTATATTTATAATAAGTATTATAAACATCACTATTTTTCTTTTCAATTCTCATTTTCCTCCCCACTTTTTGCGTCAGAAAATCCGTCTGTTATAACAAGCAGTGTTGATATATGCTTAAAGTCAACAGCAGGCTCTATTACAGCATACTTTGTAAGACCATTCTCATCCGTCACAACCTCTTTTACATACCCCACTGTTATTCCCGAGGGATATATACCGCTTAAATAAGAAGTTACAATTTCGTCACCTTTCATTATCTCACTTTCGGAGTCTATATACTCCATTTTGCATAATCCGTCATTCATAAGTGTATAATCACCTTTAACAACACCTAAATCGCCTGTCCTAAGGCTCATTGCCGACACCGAACTTCTGCTGTCTAATATAGACTCAACTTTTGAGTATAAATATCCACACTCAGTTATTCTGCCTACAAGACCACCAGCGTCTGTAAGCGCCATGTCTGGTTTTAGCCCTTGTCTTGTACCTTTATTTATTGTAAATGTTAAATACCAATTACCAGGGTCTTTAGCTATAATATCAACGCCTGTCGTTTCATAATCAGGATATTTTTGTGATACATCAAGAAGTGCTGAAAGGCGTTTATTCTCTTCCTCATACATTGAAAGACGCTTGTTTTCAGCCTCTAAAATTTCAATTTTAGCTTTAAGTTCACTGTTTTCAGCCGCCAAATCTGTATCATCTTTTAAAGCTGATACCTTATTTAAAACCCATGAGCTTATAGTTGTGGATATATCTTGTGCTGGAGCTACAACAAAACTGAGAGCATTATCAATAGGTGTTGCTCTTTTTTTTCTGCCTGCTGTAAAAAGTATAAGAAGAACAAGAAAAATTATTACTAAACGAAGTATTTGTTTTTTATAAGTATTAAAAAACTTCAATGTTCAGCTCTCCTTGTCACATTCTAAGTTTTTTTGGCGAAACAAGA
Organism: uncultured Eubacteriales bacterium; assembly: GCA_949743655.1. Lineage (GTDB taxonomy): Bacteria > Bacillota > Clostridia > Lachnospirales > Anaerotignaceae > Neoanaerotignum_A. The sequence goes on along the minus strand of CATJUP010000112.1, from coordinate 19,913 downwards.
ACTTTGCGCAGTGTGTCTATATGCTCTAAAACAGTACCTGTACCAATAACAACACAATTTAAAGGTTCATTTGCTATATTAACAGGCATTCCTGTCTCATTGCTTATAAGTTTATCAAAACCCGACAAAAGCGCGCCCCCTCCAGTAAGAGTAATACCAAATTCCATAACATCGGCGGCAAGTTCTGGAGGAGTTGCCTCAAGTGTTTGCTTTATACAGTCTACTATAGCCGTTATAGGCTCTGATATAGCTGTAAGTACCTCATTAGACGTAATAGTTATTGTTTTAGGCAAACCACTTACAAGGTCGCGTCCTCTTATTTCCATCGACTCCTCTTTAGGCTTAGGAAAAGCACAGCCTATTTTTATTTTTATCTCCTCGGCTGTTCTTTCACCTATAGCCAAACTATACTCTCTTTTTATATAAGCTATTATATAAGAGTCTATCTCATCGCCGGCAACACGCAAAGAATTGCTTGTAACTATACCGCCAAGTGATATTACAGCTACCTCGCTTGTTCCGCCGCCAATATCCACAACCATACTGCCTGTTGGCTCCTCAACAGGCAAACCAGCACCTATAGATGCCGACATAGGTTCTTCTATAAGATATGTGTCGTTGCTTTTGGCTCCAGCCGCTACTGATGCCTCAAGAACAGCTCTTTTTTCTACTTCTGTCACCCCTGAAGGTACACATATTATAACTCTCGGTTTAGGACCCAAAACAGAGCGAGTGTATGCCTTTTCTATAAAATACCTAAGCATAGCTTGTGTAATATCAAAATCAGCTATAACACCATCTCTCATAGGACGTATAGCCACAATATTTCCCGGTGTACGACCTATCATTTCTTTAGCCTCATTGCCTACCGCCAATACCTCTTTTGTAGATGTATTTATAGCTACAACTGACGGCTCATTTACAACTATTCCTTTACCTTTTACATAAACAAGCGTATTAGCCGTACCCAAATCTATTCCCATATCACGTGAAAACATTATATATTCCTCCTGTAAACCGCAAAACTAACATTAATACGGTGATAAATTCATAAATATTCCAAAATATCATATGTTAATATAATAACTCCTAAAATATTATTTTTCAATAGCCATAACATTATGAAACAAAAGATTAAATGTAAATTAATATTTTGTACATTAACTGTTAAAATATTTAAAACTTTATTAAAATTTACAAAACATTTGCTCTTCTGCATATGCCTAAACTTACCATAACATATTAAACCATTTATGCACTTGAATATGTTTTCTTATTTTCCCCAAAAACACAAAAAACATTAATAAAAACTCATTATTAAGCTATTTTTATATTTGATATTAAAAAACTAAATTTATTTTTGGTAAAGTATTCATAATGAATAAAATTTGAAATGTACTGTATATTTAAGCCATTTTATGTTGGAGTAAAAATAAAAAGAGAAAAATTTAATTATACAAACAATAATAAAAGCACGAAAAATTTTAGGTTTTCCGTGCTTATGTCTCATATTTATGTCTTAAATTTATTACCAAAAATCTTTTATGTCTATGCCATGATTTTTTAATGCCTTATAAAGTATTGATACTGGAAGTCCTATAACTGTATCATGTCTTCCTTTTATATAGTCTATAAATATTGACGCAAAACCTTGAATAGCATATCCTCCGGCTTTATCAGAATATTCTCCTGTACTCAAATATTTTTCGATTTCATCTGTAGATATTGGATTAAAACAAACCTCAGTAGCGTCAACATATGTCTCGCAGCTTGTCTCACCATTTTCTTCAACAAACAACAATGTTATACCAGTATAAACTGTATGACTTTTTCCGCTTAAAACACGTAGCATTGATGCCGCCTCATCATAAGTTTTAGGTTTATTTAATATTTTCCCCAAATATGTAACAACTGTATCTGCCCCTATTATAACAGCCTGACATTCAACTTTATCTAAAACAGCAAGCGCTTTTCTGTGTGAAAGCGTTTTTACCCATTCATATGGTGACTGTTCAATCTCAATATCTTCTGACGCGTCACTTGGAATTACTTCAAAAGGCAATTTTAACCTTTCGAGAATTTCTCGCCTTCTTGGTGATTGTGAAGCAAGAATTATTTTACGCATAAATACCGTCTCCTTATTTATTTATATAGAGGTTATAAAAATTTATATATTAAAGCTGATATAAAAAGCCCTATAAGCCCCGCCACAGTCATTTTTACACTAAACGCAAACTGAAACATAATAACACCCAAATCAATAACCAAAGGCGATGTAAGACCAAATTGCTTGCCATATCCTAGCCATTTAAAATAAGGAAACACTGACACAAAAAAGTCCCCCGCAAAACCGCCTATAATAATACCCAAAGCAAGAGTTAAGCAAAGTGTAAAAGCGTTATTATTCTGTGGTTTTCTCATAAAACTAATTTCTCCTAAGCAATTAGTAATTTATTAATTATATTTTAATAGAAAAAATAAAAATATTCAATAGAAAAACCATAGTTTTTAAAATCAATTTGTAAACTTATTGTATGTAGATTTTTTGTCTGAATTATATATAAAATCATTTATATCAATCTGGAGGTACAAATATATGGATATTGTAAAAATTTTTGGAACTAATCTAAAAAAATATAGAAGAGAGCTCGGCGTATCTCAAGAAAAATTCGCCGAGATGTGCGGTCTTCACCGTACATATATAAGTGATATTGAAAGATTTCAAAGAAGTATATCTTTATATAATATTCAAAAAATATCTGACGCTCTTGGTGTGGATACATATAAAATGTTTATTGAGGAGAACAGTCAATGAAAATTAATAAAACAGAAAATTTATTTAAAGAAGAAATTAAAAAAATAATAGTTGAAGAATTTACAAAAGTTATATATTTAATTGAGTCTGATTTTGCTTATAACTACACTCAGAAAGCTAATAATTTTTTATTAAACCAAATGGACAAATGTACTGTAGCTAATATGGTTTTTGTAAGCAGTTTTGAATCAAAAATCGGTTTTGCTATAGAAACATGTGCTAAAAGAATCGCAAGACTAACCTTCGGCGCTCAAAATGTTCCAAATATAGTCAATCCAAGAAATTTAGTACATAACATAAATCCAAATAAAATCAATGGTCAAATTATTATAACCGATGTTGATACGGATAATGGAAATCTAAGAGGAGAAATATCAGCTTTTAGAGCAAACAACACAGCTTATGGAAATGGTAAAAACAGAATTGAAAGTCGTGTTACAAATGGAACAATTAAAAAATTTTTACTTCCTTTATCATCAAAATATAAAACTACCCAAATTCACATAAAACCTGTTGATTTAGCGTTTTTTGATGGTAGAAATTGGAATATTATTGAGTTAAAGGCTGGTGGAAACCTTGATAGCTCAAACGCTCCAGCAAATGTTGAAAAACTTTTAACAATTTATGTTGGTATGGGGATTGAAAACTGCAATGCTTATTTTGCCACACTATACAACAAAGACGGAGAAGGAAATAATTGGACAGGAGCTATTAAAAAACATATTAACTATCCATCTATGTTTTTAATTGGAGGTGATTTTTGGTTTAAAATCTTACCGTTTTGTGTAACTTTTAACGATTTTATTAATATATACCAAGAAGCGTTAGTTGAAATTGACTTAAATAAACATATTAACAATACGATAAATTCATGTATTAGCAATTAAAAATGCCCATTTAAGGGCATTTTTAGTTACTGTGGAATGGATATATTTGTAATAATAAGATGTTCTGTGTTTCTCTCGTTTCTACTTCTAACATTATAAGTGTATTTTTTGTCAAAACACAATATATTAAAATAATCCTTATATAACGAATAAATAAAATCTGTGTTTTTAATAATTAATATAAATTTAGCTTTAGTTTTCTTTAATTCATTTGCTAATCTTTGTTGGTCATATTTAGTAAACTTATTTCCCTCATAATCTGAAAAGTCAGTATCATATGGAGGGTCTAAAAACATAAAATCACTTTCACATATATTAATTTTATTTAGAAAATCCTCAAAATCAGAACAATGTATTTGAGTGTTTTCAAAAAGACTGAAATTTTTTTGTGAAAAAATATTGTCAATTTTTGTTTTTAAATCTTTTCTGTTGTAAGACATTCCTCCATAAGGAATATTAAATTCTCCTTTGCTATTGTATCTAAACATAGAACCATAGCAATATTCACGAATAAAATAAAAATTAGCAATTATATACGCTTTACTTACATTTGTTTCTCTTTTAAGTAAAATATCGTTATAAACCTTTCTAAAATACATATAAAACCCACTTACAAAACCAGTTATTAAATTCTCTTTTAAATCTAAATCATTAAATTCATTTTTTTGTTCATTTTTTACTGTACGTATCATTTTATCTTCAACCATTTTAATAATTTGGTATTCAAACTCAATTTTATTTAAAATAATACTAACACAGTCAATATATAAACCAAATTTAATGTTAAAAATAAACTCCTCAATTTTAGATTTAACATGCTTTTTTAAAATAAAATTATTCTTTAGAGCAGAGTATATATCTAAAATAGCACTATAATGTTCATCACACATAAAAATTAAATTTTTCAATAATGTATTATATTCAATTAAATATTTGTATAAATTCTCATCTCTATATTTTGCTAACGAGTAAAAACTCATCAAATTTTCTGAAATATCATTTATGACAGCATTTTTTGGTCTCAAATAAAAATACATAGCGCCACCACCAAAAAAAGGCTCAATGTATCTTTCAAATTTTGGAATTAAATTTTCAATATATTTAATCTCTTTAGATTTTCCACCCGGCCATTTGATTAAAGTTTTATCCATAAAATATTTATTCCTCATTATAAATCAGCATAGTCATTTAAACTATGCTGATTTTTAGTATATATTACATTATTTAAGCGCTTCTATTTTTCCAGTAGCCAAAATATTTTTATAATCTTTGTAATTTTCTTCAAGAAGTTTAGGCGTATCTAAACCATAAGGACATTTTGCCGCACAGTTTCCGCAATGAACACAATTTTCAATTTTTTTCATTCTTTCCTGTGACTCTATCGAAAGTAATCTAGCCGAAGGCGCGCGTCTAATCATAAGCGACATTCTGGCACAGTCGTCTATTTTTATTTCTGCTGGACAAGAACTCATACAATATCCACATCCACGGCAAAAGTTACCTGAAAGCTCTTTTTTGTCTTTTTCTATTATCTGTTTAAGAGTGTCATCAATTTTTATTTCTTTTTTTGCATACTCTAAAAACTCATCAAGTTCACTTTCTTTCTGTATTCCCCATATAGGCACAAGCCCATCATATTGCTCCAAAAAAGCATAAGCCGCTTTAGAGCTTGATATAAGTCCGCCTGACATTGCTTTCATACATATAAAGCCCATATTGCTTTTATATGCCATGTTGTAAATATTAACATCACCTTCTGATGCTAAATAATTAAAAGGATATTGTATAGTCTCAAAAAGTCCACTCTCTATAGCCTCTTCGGCTACGCCCATTCTATGGGTTGTTATGCCTATGTGTTTTATGTAACCGTCTTTTTTAGCTTTTTCCATAGCCTCGTAAAGACCTGTGCCATCATCCGGTTTATAGCATACTCTAGCGTCATGAAACTGATAAATATCAATACAATCTGTTTTAAGCATTTTAAGTGAGGTAGCTAAATCTTTATTAAAATCTTCAACATTTTTAGCCATTGTTTTTGATGCTATTACTATTTTATCTCTTAAAGAACTAAATGTGCGTCCTAACTTTTCTTCACTATCTGTATAAAATCTTGCTGTATCATAAAAGTCAATGCCATTGTCATAGGCTTTTTTAAGTATATTTTCAGCCTCGTTAAAATCTACTCTTTGTATAGGCAAAGCTCCAAAACCATTTTTATTTACGCTTATTCCGGTTTTTCCAAGAACGACCTTTTTCATTTAAACTCATCCTTTCAATATTTTATATTGACATAACAAAAATCAACATGTTTAAATTATTAATTATAATATACTTTGTAATACCACAAAATACAATTTTATTTTACTATACCAAAAAGTCAGTTTCAAGTGATTTAATAAAATTAAATTTATAACTATATTAACACATAAAATAAAAAACTTATATGTTATTAGTTAAATATTGACATGATTACTTTTATTTGGTATATTTTCCTTGTAAAAACATATTAAATAAAAATATTATTAAAAGGGTGGTTTTATTGGCAGGACAAATCTATAATATAATTCAAAGTATTGTCACACAAAAATCTAAGGGTAATTCAATAATTGCTAATAACATAAAAACAAAAATGTATTTAAAAGGTATTGCTGTAGACAAATACACACCCTCATCTCCAGATGATGTTGCAATCATACAAAAATTGCATGCTGTGGCTCAAGAATTTGGGGTAAATGTATTTTAAAACTTTAAAGTAAAGGCGGGATAACCATTGGCAATAAAAACAATTTCAATTAAAGCTACAAATAGTCAAGAAGCAGCTTCTAAAGTTAGTGAGGCTTTAAAAGGCTTTGACCCAAAGCTCTTAATTTTTTTCGCGTCAAGTAAATATACATCTCCAGCGGCAGAATTTGAAAAAGTTTTTCCTAATAGTGAAATAATAGGTTCAACTTCTCATAGCGAATACTGTGGCTCTGAATATCAAAGCGATTCTATAAGCGTTATGGCTATAGATAAAAATAGTGTTGAAGACGTTTGTTTAAAAGTAGTTGAAAACATAGATAATGAGCCAAATATACGTGAAACAATAAACGAAATGCAAGATTATTTTGGCGGCGAGGCAGAACTTTTTCAAAATTTTGATTACTATGTTGGTATTGTTCTTTTTGAGTCCAGCGCTAAAGCTGAAGAAATGTTTATGGACCGTTTAGGTACAACCACAGATATTTTATTTGTTGGCGGTTCATCTTCTGCGGCAGAAAGCGGTGTGTCACAAGTTTATGCTGGCGGTAAAAGTTATACTAAAGCGGCTGTTTTGGCTATGTTAAAAACAGTAAACGGTTATGATGTATTTAAAACACAAAGTGCGCATATTTTCTCGGAGCGTAAACTTTTAGTAACAAAATCCGATTTACATAACAGAATTCTTTATGAGTTTGATAATCGTCCTTGCAACGAAGTATATGCCGAGGTTTTAGGTGTTCCAACTGACCAAATACAAAACTATTTTGTGTCAAATCCTTTAGGTGTTGTAGCTGGAGAAGAAATTTTTGTAAGAACATTCGACCAAATAAAAGACGGCGGCATCACACTTCACTGTGGATTGCCAGAAGGCTCTGAAGTTAATGTTTTAAAAATAGGCAATATTGTTTCGGATACTCAAAAAGTGTTAGATGATATAATTACATATCAGCCAGCGGGCGTAATTAATTTTAACTGCTTATATCGTACATTAGAAATAATAAATGAAAATTTAGTAGAGCCATATTGCAACTTATTTGGCAGATATAACAGTATTGGTTTTTCTACCGGCGGCGAGGCATTTTTGGGTCATATAAACGAAACATCCACAATACTAATTATAAAATAATAAAATATCAAAATAAAAAAATGAAAACCACCCTTAAAAGGGTGGTTTTGATTATTAAGCCTCACACATGTTGCAGCCATTACCTACATTGTTGTTTCCACAACAGAAAAGCAAAAGAATAAGTATTATTATCCATGAGCACTCATTTTCGGTATTAGCACCGCCTACATTATTGCAGCAGCAGCCATTTCCTCCTAAAAGAACTATAAGAATAATAATCCACAAAAAGCTGTTTCCTCCAAAACCATTCATAATTTAACTTCCTCCGCTAATTAATCTTTTTACAAAACTAAATATATGCCGCTTGCCTGTACCTTTTTACTATTTATTTTATATAATTTTAAAAAATATTATTTCTACACGTGTACACGCCTCACCAAAAACCATATATATCATAAAATATTATAGACAAAATAGAACATGGAGCAATATTATGAATAGGGTAAAAGACATAATAAGAGCATACCCACCTAACGGAATAACCGGCACAGGTGTTGGTATAGCCATTCTTGATACAGGTATAAGTCTTATGTCAGATTTCACTTTTCCTAAAAACCGTGTTGTGGCGTTTAAAGACTTTGTAAACGGCATACAAATACCTTACGATGACAATGGTCATGGTACACACGTATCAGGCATAGTGGCATCAAATGGAACATTATCAAATGGTATATACAAGGGCGTAGCTCCTGAGTGTAATATAATATCTCTTAAAATACTTGACGAGGCTGGTCATGGCACATCTTCGTGGGCTTTAGACGCTATAAAATGGATATATATAAATCATGAAAAATACAATATACGCGTTGTAAACATGTCAATAGGAACAAATGACAGCGTTATATCATTAGCGCTTTTAAATGCTGTTAAAAGTCTTTATAACGCTGGTATAACAGTAGCAGCCGCTGCTGGAAACGATAATTTTTACAGAATATCAGCTCCTGGAACAAGTCCTTATGTTATAACGGCAGGCGCTATGGAAGCTAAAAAACAATTCAAATTAAAAAATATGAACCTATATTATACTAAACCAGATGTTTTTGCGCCTTCGGAAAATATAATAAGCTGTAAATGTGAAAACTTCTCATTTGACTCACCAAACAGAAGTATTGATAAAACTGTTGATAAAAACTATATATCAATGAGCGGCACATCAATGGCAACTCCCATGATTTCTGGCGCCGCGGCACTTTTATACAGTTATAACTCACATTACACACCTAAAGATATTAAAAAAATAATAAAATCTTCCGCTATAAAAAATAATAATTTACTTAATATAGAAAGTATGTTTAAATAAAATACCACTTTTAAAAATAAATACTAATACCTAATTATAAAATACGGCATTTTAAAATATAATTTATTAAAAACTCTTTGGAGATGTTAATAATGCCATCAGACTTAAAAAACGTATTGGCGTTTTTAAACACCGTAAACCCTATAATGTCGGATTTAAACAAAGCGGGAGAAACAGTTAAAAAAAGTTTTGAAAACAATTATATGCAAAAAATACATGACGCCGCTAAAAACGAAAGAGAAATAGTTAATAAAAAACCCTCTCGAGAAATAGTAATGCTTAGGGCTTTTAAAAACTATGCCTCAAGCGATATGGTTAATAGAATAGACAATGTAATAAATACACTCACCGTTTTAGATACAATTAAAAATATACAGAGCAAAATGGTAATGCCTGAAAAACCTATTATACAAAGCGCATCAAAAAACGACAGCGACTATAGCCAAAATCAATTATTCACACAGCTTACAGGTGTTATAATGGCTTTAAGTCTTTTAAAAGATATATCGCATGTATAAACAAATCTATTAAAATACAGATAAAACATATAAAACCATGCGCGCATGGTTTTATATGTTTTAAATAAATTACAACGTTTTATCAAAAGCGGCTTTCACACAATCCATAGCAGCGTTTCTAAATCCGTTTTTCTCAAGAGCATGAACACCAGCTATTGTAGTACCTCCTGGCGAGCATACGGCATCTTTTAGTTCACCTGGATGTTTACCACTTTCCAAAACAAGTGATGCCGCGCCTATAAGCGTTTGACAGGCATATTCAATAGACATTTTTCTTGTTAAACCACACTCAACAGCTCCGTCAGATAGTGCTTCTATAAACATATAAACAAAAGCCGGTCCACAGCCAGAAAGAGCACTTGAAGCATTAATAAATTTTTCATCTATAAAATCCACTTTGCCCGAAAACGACATAATATTTTTAAACTTCTCTATTTTCTCATTGCTTACGTTTTTACTCGCCGCGCATACAGTTACTCCCTTACCTATTGACACAGGCGTGTTTGGCATTATACGTATAATAGGAAGAGCCCCAAAAATATTAGACAAGTCATTCAAGCTCACACCCGCCGCCATTGACACAATAACAAAACTATCATTTCTTTCTAATAAATCACTTTTTATGTATTCCGCCAGTTCTGGTATTAAATTAGGTTTAACACCTATAAATATAAACTCACTGTTTTTCGCCACGTCTTTGTTTGTGCCAAAATCACAGCCTATACTTTTAGATAATATTTTAGCTTTTTCCTCTGTTCTATTAGACAATATTATTTTTTCAGCGTTTACGGCTTTAGCCACACATTGCGCTAAAGCCCCGCCCATATTGCCCGTGCCTATAAATCCTGCTGTATATTTCACTTTATCACCTCGTGTTACCATTGCCGTGTATTACATATTTGTATGTGTTAAGCTCCTCAAGCCCCATAGGACCCCTTGCATGGAGTTTTTGAGTGGAAATTCCCATTTCACAGCCAAGCCCAAATTCTCCCCCATCTGTAAAACGTGTTGAGGCATTTACATATACCGCCGCCGAGTCGACAGACATTGTGAATATATCCGCTGTATTTTTGTCTTCTGTCACTATAGCATCTGAATGAGATGTTGAGTGTGCTGATATATGTTCTAAAGCCTCGTCAATAGAGTCTACTATTTTTATAGAAAGTATATAGTCCAAAAACTCTGTGTCAAAATCATTTTCTCCTGCCAAAACTGATGACGGTATTATATCATGCGCTCTCTTATCTGTTCTAAATTCCACAGGTATCTCACCATTTTCAATTCTTTTGTCAACAAGGCGTTTTTTAAGTTCATTAATAAACTTTGATGATATATCCGAGTGAACAATACAAACTTCCTCGGCATTACATACCGAAGGGCGACTTGTTTTAGCATTTTCAACTATATTTAAAGCCTTTTGAATGTCGGCATATTTATCAACATACACATGGCATATGCCTGTACCAGTTTGTATACAGTTTACAGTAGCATTGTCAACACATGCTTTTATAAGCCCCGCTCCGCCGCGTGGTATAAGAAGGTCAACATAACCAACGGCAGTCATAAGCTCTTGAGCACTTTTGTGACTTGTGTCCTGAATAAGCTGTACAAGCCCTTCATCAAGTCCTGCTTTTTGCAGTCCTTTCTGCATAGCTTTTGTAATGGCGTTAGCCGAGTTAAAAGCGTCCTTTCCCGTTCTTAATATACATGCGTTTCCGCTTTTTAAACAAAGTGCCGCTGCGTCAGATGTAACATTTGGGCGGCTTTCGTATATTATAGCCACAACACCCATTGGAACAGACACTTTTTCTATCAAAAGCCCATCATCACGTTTAATTGTTTTTAGTTTAGAGCCTACAGGGTCGTTAAGTATAGCTACATCACGCATTCCCTTAGCCATTTCACTTATTCTTTGCTCGTTAAGCATAAGCCTGTCAAGCATAACAGTTGATATTCTTCCCTCGGCGTTTTTTAAATCAATTTTATTTGCCTCTAATATATCATTTGTGCTTTCTATAAGCATATCAGCCATAATATTAAGCGCTTTATTTTTGTCTTTAGAAGAAGCCATTAAAAGTTTAGGCGATAGTTTTTTAGCTCTTTTAATAATATCGATTGTTGTCATATTTTTTTACTCCTTGCCTTAAATCTTGTTCCTATACTTTTTCCCTCAACAATATCATAAAGTATTTCAGGGTGAAGTCCGTTAGCTATAATCATGTCACATCCAGCCTCCATAACCAATTTAGCGGCATTTAATTTTGTAGCCATACCACCTGTTCCAAAATTAGAGGCGCTTCCTCCAGCCAGCGCCATTATATCTGGCGTTATCTCTACTACCTCGCTTATAAGTTTGGCGTCTTTATTTTTGTGCGGGTCAGATGTAAAAAGCCCATCTATGTCAGAAAGAAGTATAACCAAATCAGCATTTATGTTAGCCGATACAAGCGCCGCTAATGTGTCATTTTCACCTATATAAAATTCCTCGTTAGCAACAGAGTCATTCTCGTTTATAATAGGTATTGTATTAAGTTCAATAAGCCTTGTAAGGGTGTTACAAAGATTTGTTCTATGCTCGTCATTATTTATGTCGGCTTTTGTAACAAGTACCTGTGCTACACAGTGGTTATATTCTAAAAACAGTTTATCATATGTATACATAAGTTCGCACTGACCTATAGCCGCCGCAGCTTGTTTTGTTGTTATATCGTCAGGGCGTTTAGAAAGTCCTATTTTACCCACGCCCATACCTGTGGCGCCGGATGTTACAATAAGCATTTCGTTTCCAGCATTTTTTATATCACTTATTACTTTGCATAATGTCTCAACACGCCTTATATTCAAATTTCCTGTAGAGTGTGTAAGCGTTGATGTTCCTACTTTAACAACTATTCTCATATTACATTATGTCCTCCAAAATAGTTTTTTATTAGTATAGCACATATTATAATAAACTCAAGTAAATCCATTTTAAACATATAAAAATATTTTTGTAAACTTGACACTATACAATTTTTTTGTACTGCAAAAAACTATAGCACGCACCGCCGAGCTCCAAAAACACAATAAACACCCAAAACACTCCTTTAAAGTCTGGTAAAAACATACCAAGCAAAATACCAAGTGTTATCCACAAAAACGATAATATTATTAAAAACACACACTCAACAATATAAGTCATTTTTTTGCTTCGAGTAAAAATCCCAATTATAAAACTCCCTAAAAAACAAACCGCGATAAGCCCATTAATAGCGCATTGAAAATTTTTTTGTGCGGCGTATACCACCCATTCATTGGCGTTTAAAATTCCAGCCGTGTAAATATTTTTATACTCGCTAATGTTAATGCACAAACATATTAACTGTAAAATCGCTCCCGTCAGCATAACCCATTTATGCCATGGTCGTTTCCAATAAGTATAGCCGTTTACTTTTTCCCGCATTTCATTCTCCAATCAAAAATACTAATAAATATTAATTCGTTACTTTTAATTATATCATCAAAACGGACTCAAATATAGTAATATTGTAAGAATATTGTAATGTTTCATTTGTTGACATATATTGACATAATAACAGTTATTATTGTAAGCTGTATATATAATATACCATAAGGAGGATTTATATTGAAAAAAATTAAAACAGTTGTTTTAACAATGTTTTTTTGTTTTGTAGTATTGTCAAATTTCAATTTTGTATATGGAGCACAAAACAATGAAAAATCCGTTCTCCACAACAATATAGAAAATTTTTACTCAGCATGGGAAAACACAGCATTTGAGTATACAGACATAACATTTGCTCAATTTATGTTTAAAGAAATTTTTGGTCACGATTATAATAAAGGTTCAGATATAAAATCATATCCAATAAACAGTATAAATAAAATACGTTTAAATGCTAAAAAAGGTGACCTCATAGTTTTAAAAAAGGGTAATGACACATACGACTGCATAATTAAAGACTGTGATAAAACCGGAATGGATGTTTATGAGGTATATTGGAACATAAACAAATTTACAGTATCCGAAAAAAGATATTCATATGACAATAACAACGATAAAAATAAAACCTCCTCATTTATGGACGGAAGATTTAACGGCGGGACATACACTGTTTATCATAGTAATACATATGACCAATTAAACCATATACATCAATTTAACAAAGATATGTATTGTAATTGTGGTTCTTATAACGGCGCTGAGGTTATAACTGTTGATATTGATATGTATATTTTAAAAAGTAATACTAAATCTTACGAACTGCCTCATAGCGGTTCAAATTATTTATATCGCCTCAATATATCTCAATTTAGCGAGAAAGTTACCGCGGTTACTTTAAATGGCAATGACGAAATTTGGTGTAAAACAATATACGGTTGGATAAACAGTAACGCTCTTTCATTTGAAAATACATATTCTATATCAAAATTAAAAACTTTTGACAGTGTAACGGGAATTGTTATAAATATAGACAAATTGCCTGTAAGAAGTTTAAATAACACAAGCTATACGCCTTTTGCATACATAAAAGAAGGTGAAATTGTTACAATAACAAAGCCTTTAAACTCGTGGTACCAAATTGATTATGACGGCAAGAGGGGATATGTTGAGTCTAAATTTATTAAATTATTGAAGTAAATCTTGTGATGTTTATCTAAAAAATTTTTAAAAATAATTGGTAAAAACCGCGCACTTGCGCGGTTTAGTTTTTGTGAACTCTATTTGTTACTTCAACTGTAATTATTGTAAGCACACTTATGTCTCTTTTTAATTTTTTTGCTATTAAATTTTGCATATTCTAATTAAAGTTCTTTCGCTTTCTTTCAAGAAAGGAAGGAATGGTTAATAATTTCTCATTGTGCTTCCAAATTTTGTGTACTGACCAAGCCATGTAAGTTCCACAGTACCTGTTGGACCGTTTCTTTGTTTAGCTATAATAAGCTCGGCTAAATTCTTTTTTTCGGTATCAGGAAAATAATACTCATCCCTGTACAAAAACGCAACAACATCAGCATCCTGCTCTATAGCACCAGACTCTCTTAAATCCGAAAGCATAGGTCTATGGTCTGTTCTTGTCTCACAGGCACGGCTTAGCTGTGAAAGCGCTATAACAGGGGCATTCATTTCACGGGCTATAGCTTTAAGTGCCCTTGATATTTGTGATATTTCCTGTTGTCGCGAGTCACTCTTTGAATCAGAGCTCATAAGCTGTAAATAATCTATGACTATAAGACCTATACCCTTTTCAAGTTTCAACTTTCTGCATTTTGCCCTTATGTCCATAGGTGAAAGCCCTGGCGTGTCATCAATATAAATGCTCGCTTTTGATAAAGGTCCTATAGCCTGTATAAGCTCTGGCCAATCGTTTTCGGTAAAATCTCCTGTTCTCAGTTTTTGGGCATCTATCATAGCCTCCGAACACAGCATACGGTTTACAAGCTGTTCTTTAGACATCTCAAGCGAGAATATAGCTACTGACACATTATTTCTTATAGCGGCATTTTGAGCTATATTAAGCGCAAAAGCTGTTTTTCCCATAGATGGTCTTGCGGCGATTAATATTAAATCTGACGGCTGAAGCCCTGCTGTTTTTAAATCAAAATCTGGAAATCCCGTTGATACACCTGTCAGTTTGCCTTTGTTTATATATATGTCCTCAATTCTGTCAAAAGCTGGTATAGCCACATCTTTAATATGAAAAATACCATTAGAGTCTTTGCCTTGAGTTATATTAAATATACCTTGCTCTGCCGAGTCAATTATATTGTTTATGCTCTCTTTTCCGTCAAAACATCGCTGTGATATTTCGCCTGTTACTTTTATAAGCTCTCTTAAAACAGATTTGTCTTTTACAATTTGGACGTAAGTTTTTACATTTACCGAGCTTCCTACAGACGATGCCACCTGACCTATATAAGCCAAACCGCCTACTTGTTCAAAAACACCTTTTTCTTCAAGTTTGTTTTTTATTGTTATAACATCTATAGGCTCTCCTTTAGAAAACAGCTCTGACGCGGACTCAAATATAACACGGTTTTCGGGACGGTAAAAATCATCGGCTTTAAGTACCTCCACAGCGTCAAAAACAGCCTCTTTGTCAATAAACATACAGCTTATAACAGCCTGTTCCGCCTCGGTATCGTGTGGCGGCACTTTTTGAAAATACAAGTTATCATTTTCCATACAGACTTATCTCCATTTTACTCTGTTTGGGATATTATAACTTTTATATTAGCTGTAACCTCGGTGTGAAGTTTAACACTTACCTGTTTTTCTCCAACTGTTTTAATTTGGTCGTTTGATATTTTCTTTTTGTCAATTACAATACCTGTTTGCTCCTCAATGGCTGCCGCGATTTCTTTGTTTGTTACCGAGCCAAACAGTTTTCCATTCTCACCTGTTTTTACTGATATTTTTATTTCGTGTTTTAAAAGTTGCTCGGCTATTTCTTTAGCCGCCGCCAATTCTTCTGCTTTTCTTCTTTCTTCGGCTTTTTGTTTTTGTTTAAGATTGTTCATATTCTCGTTTGTAGCCGCCAAAGCTAATTTTTTAGGGAACAAAAAGTTATTAGCATAACCATCGCTAGCGTTTACAATTTGTCCTTTTTTTCCTGTACCTTTAACATCTTCAATAAGTATTACTTTCATAATTATTTTACCTCCGCTAAATATTCATCAACAGCATTTTTTAACATTTCATAAACTTTATTAATATCAGTATTATTAATTTGTGCCCCTGCCATTGTACAGTGTCCACCGCCGCCTACTTTTTTAAGTATACTCTCAACATCAATGTTTTCACCGCTTCTTGCACTTACAAAAACAACATTCTCATATTCGCACATAACTATAGAGGCTTCAACACCGCGTATATCCAACAACTCGTCCGCTGCTATAGCACAAGCTACATACACATCTTTACTTTTTAAGTTACAAAAAGAGAATATTATACCATTTTTATACATTTTTGAGTTTTCAACAGCATTAGCCTTAGCTTTTTCAATATTAATTGAGTTTTTAAAAAGCAGTCTTATGTTATTTATTTGAGCGCCGTTTTTACATAAATAAGCCGCTGTTAAAAACACACTTTCTCCCGAATTAAAAGCAAAATTTTTTGTATCAACTACAATCCCCGCCAAAAGTGCCTCCGCCTCAAGAGCATAAATTTTTGACGCACTTTGTTTAAGCATTAAAGCTACAATCTCACATGTTGATGAAAAATTTGGCTTTATAAAAATATCTTCCTCATTTTTAATATGGCACTCACTTTCTTTATGGTGGTCAATAACAATAACTTTTTTAGCTTTATTTAATATTTCAACATTATCAACAATGCTTAAAGTATGTGTGTCGCATAAAATAACTAAAGTGTTATTATTTATCTTTTTATTAGCCTCGGCTGACGTTATAAATACATTTTTGTAATTATTACAACACAAAAATTTATTATATATTTCTTTAACAGCCAATATATCTTCACCCAATATTATATTAGCTCTTTTATCATACTGTCTGCAAAGTGCATACATGCCAATACAAGCGCCAAAACTATCAAAATCGGCTCTTTTATGACCCATTAAATATACATTTTCAAAATGTTTTATATCATTTAATATTTTTTTAGTCATATACTCATCTGTTTTTTCATCAAAAACACTTATAAAAACCACAGATATTAAAACCGCTGTTATTAAAGAGCACATAACAAAAATTATTATATTTGGCGATAAAACAGCGCTTATAGTTACAAAACAAACGGCTGCCGCCAAAGTGAAATACTTTAAAACAACATATTTTTGTTTCAAAATGTTTTACCTCAAAGTGTATTATTTTAATATATCGTATGTACCCAAATGTTTAAAAAAGTTTGTTTTTCTCTCAAGCATTTTAAGTGCATCAAGCCTATCATAAACGTTATCGCACTCAAGGTCAATATAAAATATATATGTTCCCAAATGGTCTTTAAGTGGTCTTGACTCAATTTTAGTGAGGTTTATATCCCAAATTGATAAAATATCCAAAGCTCTGTAAAGCTCACCTGGTTTGTTTAATGTTGAGAAAACAAGGCTTGTTTTAGCGCCATCAATATTTCTTGTGTCTTTTTTAGTAACTGTAAAAAATCGCGTTTCATTATGGCTTCTGTCCTGTATTTCACTTTCAATAATATCAAGAGAATATATTTTGGCGGCGGCGTTTGTGGATATAGCAAAATACTCGTCTGTACTTTCTTTTACTATTTTAGCCGCTTCCGAATTAGATAAAACCTGTATTGTCTCAACATCCGGATAATTTTTTTCTATATATTTTCTGCACTGCGCTAAAGATTGTGGGTGTGAGAATATTTTTTTTGGGCGTTTTCCAACACATTCTTTACGCGTCATAATATTATGGCAAATAGGTATTATAATCTCATTTTTAATAAATAAGTCAACATCAAATATAAGTGAATCTATAGTGTAATTTACAGTACCCTCTATTGAGTTTTCAAAAGGCACTACTCCCTCGTCAATTTCCCCATTAGCAACAGCCTTTAGCACATCTTGTATTTTAGCAAAAGGCACAAGTGAACAATACTCATTATATATTGTTTTAATATATTTTTCGGCGGCTAATTGTGAAAACGTTCCTTCTGGTCCTAAATATCCAACATTCATATATATTCTCCTAACACTATTTTTTACAGTTAATTATTTTATCACACAAATAAGTTATAGTAAAGATATGTGTAAATAAGGCGCTTGTCAAATGAGCAATATATCTGTAACAATAGCTTAAAAAGCTGTTAATTAACTCTTATTTATCTCTTTATTAATAATGTATATTGTTTGACATTTAATTGATATAATACTATTATAATATATAAAATAAAAACAATGGAGAATATACAATGAGAAATAATGTGTTTTTGGGCTGCTTAGCGGCTTTAATTTTAGTATCAAATATGATTTTATTGGGAATGTACGCCGGACCAATATTAGCTTTATTCCCACAAAATATAGTATTGATTAATATATTAAACGAGGTTATAGCGTTTGTTCCTCCTGTTTTAATATACTTTTTAATTACTCAAAACAGCGGAATTAAAGAAACATTTTATATAAGTTATATAAGTCCGTCTAACATAATTTTAATAACATTAATATCAATAATAATCCAGCCTGCGTTAATGGCTGTATCAGCTGTATCGTCATTATTTTTTCCTAATGCGGCGTCAGATTTTTTATATTCAATGTCAAATATGCCAGCGCTCTCAACGCTTATAATAACATCTCTTATGCCGGCGTTTTTTGAAGAAATGTATTTTAGAGGGCTTGTATTATCAAATTTCAAAAACACAAGCCCATTAAAAGCGTGCATTTTAGGCGGAATTATATTTGGAATGGCTCATCTCAATTTTCAGCAGTTCACATATGCCGCAATTATGGGTATTATATTTTGCTATTTTGTGTATAAAACAGGTTCTGTATTCTCATCAATGCTTTCGCATTTTGTTATAAACGGCATACAAACAATACTATCGGCTTTAATGCTCAAAACTGTTTCTGTTCAAGCAGCTAATGAACAAGCCAAAAATGTTGTTTTTAGCGATTTAGTTCCGTTTTTAAATTTTGCTCTTATTAGCATAATACCGCTTATATTTTTATTTATAATTTTTGCTCAACATAACCCAAAAGAAAACAGAAACCATGTTACTCAAAGTGACAAAATATTTAATTTGCCTTTATTTATTTTAGTTGTTATATTTATATTTTATAGCTCATTTTGATTATTACATTTTAGGCATTGGCGCTGTGTAAAAACCTAATTTATGAAAATTATACCAATCATATATTTTATTATTTTCAATATTTAAAGCATTCAAAATCTCTTTGGCAAATTCCATAGCAGCAGTACCGTTTGCTGTTATAACATTTTTGTCTCTTACCGCCTGTTTGGCTATATATTTTGACTCTCCTGTATATTCTGCTCCAGCCCATTGTTTTAGAGAGTTCAAATCGTTGCTTGTGTGATAAACATTATTTAAAACACCCGTTGTTCCCAAAAAAGCGGACGCATCACAAATACCAGCTAATATTTTACCTTTTTTATAACATTCACTTACTATAGTGTTTAAAGCCTTTGTATTATCATTTCTCCAAGTCATTCCGCCAATTAATATAATTGCCTCATAATCATTTGGAATGCAATTCAAATCATAATCCGGCATAACATTAAAACCGCCTATTGACTGAATATATTCCTTTTTAAGTGATACTGTTTTTATTTGGTATTGTTCATGACATAACATATTTATAGCTGACGATATATAAGCTGCCTCCCAATCGGCATATTGCTGTAAAATTACAAATAAAACTGTTTTTTTCATTCCATTACTCCTTTATAATTTAAAAACAAATATAACCAACAACATATATTATAACTTATAGTTTAAAATAGACAATGGGTTAAACCAGATAGGGATAAAAATAGATATGTATCGGCAGGAGCATAGATTTTCTCCTGCCACGCCTATATTTAGGCG
>CATJUP010000111.1 GCA_949743655.1 uncultured Eubacteriales bacterium | reverse complement strand
CTTTCGTGCGGGTCAGAACTTACCTGACAAGGAATTTCGCTACCTTAGGACCGTTATAGTTACGGCCGCCGTTTACTGGGGCTTGAATTCAAAGCTTCGCTTGCGCTAACCTCTCCTTTTGACCTTCCAGCACCGGGCAGGTGTCAGCCCCTATACTTCACCTTTCGGTTTCGCAGAGACCTATGTTTTTGCTAAACAGTTGCGTGAGCCTCTTTTCTGCGACCAGCTCTCACTGGCTCCCCTTCTCCCTAAGTTACGGGGTCTTTTTGCCGAGTTCCTTAACAACACTTCTCCCGTCGACCTGTGGATTTTCTCCTCATCTACCTGTGTCGGTTTACGGTACGGGTATATATAACTTAATAGCGGCTTTTCTTGACAGTGTGGATTCATCAACTTCCCTACTTGTTTTCAGTCCTCGTCACACTTCACCTTCAGCATTCGGATTTTCCTTAATACCATGGCTTTGTCCTTGACCGGGTCTTCCCTCTCCCCGGTTTGACTATCCTCCTGTGTCCCCACATTTCTCGTTATATATAGTACTGGATTGTCTACCAGTTGTCCATCGACTACGACTCTCGTCCTCGCCTTAGGTCCCGACTTACCCAGAGCAGATCAGCTTTACTCTGGAAACCTTAGATATTCGGTCTATAAGATTCTTACTTATATCTCGCTACTCATTCCGGCATTCTCTCTTCTATTTCGTCCACGTAACCTTTCAATTACGCTTCTTCCTCATAGATTGCTCCTCTACCACTTGTTACCCAATGTAACAAATCCGTCGCTTCGGTGTTGTGTTTTAGCCCCGTCCATTTTCGGCGCAGGTTTTCTCGACTAGTGAGCTATTACGCACTCTTTAAATGTATGGCTGCTTCTAAGCCAACATCCTAGTTGTCTTTGAAATCCCACATCCTTTTCCACTTAACACATACTTTGGGACCTTAGCTGTCGGTCTGGGCTCTTTCCCTTTTGACCACGAGACTTATCTCACGTAGTCTGACTCCTATTGATATATCTGCGGCATTCTTAGTTTGATACGTATCGGTATCCCTCTCGGGACCCTCAACGATTCAGTGCTTTACCTCCGCTATACTTCTAATAAGGCTAGCCCTAAAGCTATTTCGAGGAGAACCAGCTATCTCCGAGTTCGATTGGAATTTCTCCGCTACCCACACCTCATCACCGCCTTTTTCAACAGACGTGTGTTCGGTCCTCCATTACCTTTTACGGTAACTTCAACCTGGACATGGGTAGGTCACCCGGTTTCGGGTCTGCCGTATACAACTTTTTCGCCCTGTTTAGACTTGGTTTCCCTTCGGCTCCATACCTTTTTAGTACTTAACCTCGCTCTATACGACAACTCGCCGGACCGTTCTACAAAAAGTACGTAGTTAGAACTTGCGTTCCTTCCACTGTTTGTAGGCAATAGGTTTCAGGTTCTCTTTCACTCCCCTCCCGGGGTCCTTTTCACCTTTCCTTCACAGTACTGCTTCTCTATCGGTCACTGGGTAGTATTTAGGTTTGGAGGGTGGTCCCTCCTGCTTCCCGCAGGGTTTCTCGTGTCCCGCGGTACTCTGGTACTTGCCTGCTGACTTGTCATTTCGCCTACGGGGTTTTCACCCTCTCTGACCGGCTTTCCCAAAACCGTTCGGCTATAACTCATCAATACTTTTTGCAAGCCCGCAACCCCTATAGAATTACTTCTTTAGGTTTGACCTGTTCCAATTTCGCTCGCCGCTACTTTCGGAATCGATTTTTCTTTCTTTTCCTGCCGCTACTTAGATGTTTCAGTTCACGGCGTTCCCTTCCATACACTATTTTTTTCATATATGGATACATGAGCTTTTCTCATGTGGGTTCCCCCATTCGGACATCCACGGCTCGATGGATATTTGCTCCTCCCCGTGGCTTTTCGCAGCTTATCACGTCCTTCTTCGGCTCCCAGTGCCAAGGCATTCTCCTATTGCCCTTTTTTGCTTGACCTTGTTCTTTCGGAATTTTCGCTTTTCTCTTAATTTTTTGCTTTGCTTTATTGCTTTATTGTGTGTATTATCATAATCTTTTCGCTTCCACTTCAAGATTACTCTACTACACTTCTCTCTTCGACTCTTCCTCTTTATTCACTTTTTAAGGTGCGATGACCAGCTTGATTGTTACTAAATTTTACCTTAATCACAGCCGCCTATATATATTAGCACTAAAGTTATATTGTGTCAACAACTTTTTTTATTTTTTATCCAAATATTTTTAATATAAACTTTAATAATATATTATTCTCAAATAGCAAAATTGCTACTTTAGAATTATAAAGAGATATATAAAACCAATTATCTTTGCTTACAAACAAAACAGCTATCAAAAATATAACCCAAATTATCAAAACCCCTTCTACAGCACCAGCTACAAGTCCTCCAAAAGAATTCGCTTCATGAACTACTGGTAATCTTGTAGCAATATCAAGCATTACAAAAACAAGTTTAATTAATATAGCTATAAATACGGCAACAACTATCATTGATATTATATTTAAAAATATGTTAGCAACATACCCTCCAACATACTCCTCAATTTTCGATACTCCCAACATATCATAAACAACAGCGTTGTTATTTTCAAAAAGAGCACTTTTAATAAAATCTGGAAATGGCAAAGAGTCTATATAATCACTGTTAGCCAACTCACTTGATATGTTTTCAATGCTTATAGTATCTATAACTTTAGATTTAATGTGTTCATATAAAGGCGTTGTTCTCAAAAACTTGCTAAAAACCGGATATATTTTGCTTGTTAAAATAAGTGATATAAATCCCGGAAAAAACGATAGACACGTTTTTATAAACCCTCTTGTAAATCCTATTAAAGCAAATACAATTATAACTACCGCCACAAACATATCAACACTGTTCAATATAAAATTCCTCCGTAAACGTCACAATTCATTTATTTTGTATATCCACAACTTTAGCCTCACTGCTTGTAATAACAAGCATACTTTTACCATTGTTATAAGGAAATATATCTTTTATATCCTGTTTAGCAGTATATTTCCATACTTCTTTTGCCGTATTTGACAAACAAACAAAATTTTTTCCGCTTCCAGCTATAATATTTTTTCTAACAACATTTATGTAAGAAATATCGTCTCCCATTTCATATTTAGCAATTCTGTTTCCATTTCTATCCAAAATACATATTGTACCATTTTTGTACGTTTCCAAATCAGAAACAGCTGTCTCCTCACCAAGCGCCAAAACTATTCTTTTGCCTTCGGTAATACATGCTGTAACTATTCTGTTTAAAAATGTCTCGTTCCAAATCTCGTTTCCATGTATGTCTATAAGCATAACACCTTTGTCATAAACAACAGCAAACTCACCATTATTCAAATTAAAAATATATGGCGCTATAACGTTCTCTTTTTCTGTACCAGCAAAAAAGTCGCCTGTAACTGTATCTTTAGCATCATCCCTGTTTACATAAAATAGAAGCACTTTCGTTTTTAATTCAATATTTGATGTGTCAATATAAGATACAGCTAGTATTCTGCTGTCTTCGCTTAAATCAGCACTTAAAGGAAAAACGCAGTCATCCTGTTCAAACCTTTCCATTAAAAGAGTCCCACTGTTATTAAAAACTTGTATTTTATAATCACTCTCAAATTTTTCTATAATTACACAAGTACCTTGAGAGTTTACTCTGCTTTGAATTATATTTCCGTCTGTTTGAGTAGAAAAAGCAAGTCCGTTAGAATTATACAGCCTCAAATTTCTTCCTTGTATATCGTTTATAAGAGCATAATTAGAAGACGTACTAACATTTATAGAATTCATTGTATAAGTATCGCTCCATAGCTGCGTATCAAGCGAACGATAATATTTAGCTCCATCTTTCGTAAAATATAAATATCCATCATCTATATTAGCAAACTTTACCGAACTGTCACCCTCAAAAACAATTTTTATATCATCGGTTTTAGTGTCTATTTCATCGTTAGTATCATTATCGCCGCTTTCATTATATTCGGTTTCTTTTTCTGTATCTTCATAATCACCCAAACCTATTTTATTCTTAAAAACATCAACAATATTCTCAAACTTATAATTTTTCAACGCATCATCATCAATATATTTTAATCCAAAATATATTCCGCCACCAGCCGACATAAAAAATAAAATTAAAATAAAAAGCAAAAAATGTTTTTTGCCATTTTTTTTGTTATATTTATAATTATCATCATACTCATAGTCTTCGTCATAATCATCATAGTCTTCATAATCATCATAATCGTCATTATAATTATCGCTCATTGGTTTCCTCCTAAATTAACGTAATTATACTATAAACAAGTTTTAAAGTACAGCGCTTTAAAAGTCATTTAATAAAATATTAAGCCATTATTTAGGAGATAATCAAATTTATATATTTTAGACTCAAGCCACCGCCTGAGCCTAAAATCACATTTTTGCCTCATTATATTTCACTGTACTTTACTATGTTTTACTGCAATATCACCTATTTAATACATTCATAAACTCTTGTCCGGTTATAGTTTCATTTTCCAAAAGATATTTAGATAACTCATTAAGTTTATCAATATTTTCTTTTAATATATTAACAGCTTTTTCATGGGCATTTTTTACAGTTGACACTACCTCTTTATCTATAGCCGCTGATGTTTGTGCCGAGCAAGCCAAAGAAGTGTCTTTGCTTAAATATGGATTATCAACTGTCTCTAAAGCTACCATATCAAACTCTTTACTCATACCATATCGAGTTATCATAGCTCTTGCTAATTTTGTAGCCTGTTCTATATCATTAGCCGCTCCAGTTGTTATACTTCCAAATATAATTTCTTCTGCCGCGCGTCCGCCTGTAAGAGTAGCTATTTTATTCATGAGCTCGTCTTTACTCATAAGATGTTTTTCGGTTTCGTCAACCTGCATTGTATACCCTAATGCTCCCGAAGTTCGTGGTATAATTGTAATTTTAGTAACAGGTGCCGAATTTGTTTGTTTAGCTGCTACAATGGCATGACCGATTTCATGATAAGCCACCACTTTTTTCTCATTTTCTGATAAAACGGCTGTTTTTCTTTGGTATCCGGCTATTACAATTTCAACACTTTCCTCAATGTCTTCTTGCTTTACAATATCTCTTCCCATTCTTACGGCTCTAAGTGCCGCCTCGTTTACTATATTGGCAAGCTCCGCTCCAGACGCTCCGGATGTAGCTCTTGCTATAATTCCATAATCTATTTTGTCGTCAGTTTTTACGTTTTTAGCATGTACCTTTAATATAGCCTCACGCCCATTTAAATCTGGAAGCTCTACAGGTATCCTTCTATCAAATCTTCCTGGTCTTAAAAGAGCTGCATCAAGAGTTTCTGGTCTGTTTGTAGCTGCCAAAATAACAACACCTTTACGTCCATCAAATCCGTCCATCTCTGTAAGTAACTGGTTTAACGTCTGTTCTCTTTCGTCATTTCCTCCCATAGCGCCATTACCGCGTTTTTTACCTATAGTATCAATCTCGTCTATAAACACTATACAAGGCGCTTTATCGTTAGCTTGTTTAAAAAGGTCTCTAACCTTAGCCGCTCCCATACCAACAAACATTTCCACAAACTCCGAACCTGATATTGAGAAAAACGGAACATGTGCCTCTCCCGCTACAGCTTTTGCTAAAAGAGTTTTTCCAGTGCCTGGAGGACCCACAAGCAAAGCACCC
Source organism: uncultured Eubacteriales bacterium (assembly GCA_949743655.1). Taxonomy (GTDB): domain Bacteria; phylum Bacillota; class Clostridia; order Lachnospirales; family Anaerotignaceae; genus Neoanaerotignum_A. Next base: position 57,376 of record CATJUP010000111.1, on the reverse strand, counting down.
TTTGGAAGTTTAGCGCCTATTGACGAATATTTTTGTGGATTATGAAGAAAATCTACAATTTCTGTAAGTGACTCTTTAGACTCTTCTTCACCGGCTACATCTTCAAATGTAACTCCTGTCTCCGCCTCAGCGTAAATTTTAGCATTAGCTTTACCAAAAGTCATAGCTGGTCCTATGCCGCCGCCCAATTTTTTTGACAATGTTCTTGATATAAACTGTCCTAATAAAATAAATATACCCAAAGGCACAATCCATGTAAGTATTATATTTAAAAGAGGCGAATTTTGAGTAGGTATATGAGAGCCAAATTTAACATTATGCTCCTCAAGCCTTTGTATAAGCTCATCATCTGGAAATACCCCTGTTTTAAAGTAAACGTCTTTTTCGTCAGCGTCTTTAGCAGAAAATACAATTTGGTTATTTTCATAATCCATAACAACTTCATTAACTTTATTATCATTAACCATTGTTATAAACTCACTATATCCAACCTCGCTTACTCTTTTTTGCATAAGTGACGGAAATAACAGCGCATTTAAAAGCATTACAACAAGTATAATCATTGCATAATAATACAATAAAGGCTTTTTTGGTTTATTATCCTCGTTATTTTCTACCATTAAGTATCAATCCTTTCATTTATTAATATAAACCAATTAATTGGGTTAGGCTATTTTACAATAAAACTAATTTTATAACAATATAATTTCCAATATCTTAACATTTAATTTACATTTACTTTAAGAACCCTTTCTTGACATAAAATTTTATTTGATTTATAATACTGAAACACTTTGTTTATATTACTAATATTTTGTTTTTATAAGGAGGGATAACATGGAAAGCAAAACAAATGAAAACAAAATGGGTGTAATGCCTGTAAACAAACTGCTGTTATCAATGGCTATACCAATAATGGTGTCAATGGTAGTACAAGCATTTTATAATGTTGTAGACAGCATATATGTTTCCAAACTAAGCGAAAATGCTCTCACAGCAGTTTCGCTCGCTTTTCCTATACAAAACTTTATGATAGCTTTGGGCAGTGGTATAAGCGTTGGTATGAACTCAGTATTATCAAGGGCACTTGGTGAAAAAAAGCAGGATTTAGCTGATAAAGCCGCAATGCAGGGCGTATTTTTAAATTTAGTAGGTTTTTTAATGTTTCTTATTTTTGGAATATTCGGCACAGAGCTTTTTATGGCTTCTCAAACTAATATACCCGAAATTTATGAAAATGGAGCAACATACATAAAAATATGTTCTATTCTTTCAATAGGTATTTTTGCACAGCTCACATTTGAGAGAATATTACAGTCAACAGGAAGAACAATATACTCAATGCTCACACAAACAACAGGTGCTATTATAAACATTATATTAGACCCAATACTTATATTTGGTCTTTTAGGTGCTCCAAAACTTGGTGTAGCAGGCGCGGCTTACGCCACAGTAATAGGTCAAATTATAGCTGGAATTATGGCTATTATATTTAATTTAAAAAAGAATACTGATATTAACCTTAAAATATCCAACATACTTCCTGATTTCAGCGTAATAATCAGAATACTTGAAATAGGTATACCTTCTGTGCTTATGGTTTCGCTTGGTTCTGTAATGACTTACGCAATGAATAAAATACTTATTGCGTTTACACCTACAGCAGTAGCCGTTTTTGGTGTTTATTTTAAACTCCAAAGTTTCGTGTTTATGCCTATATTTGGTCTTAACAACGCTATGGTGCCAATATTAGCTTATAATTATGGCGCCGGTTATAAAGAAAGAATATATAAAACAATAAAATTAAGTATAACATACGCGGTATCTATAATGCTTATAGGTCTTATAATGTTCCAGATAATTCCAGATAAGCTGCTGCTTTTATTTAACGCCTCCGAAGATATGCTTGTTATAGGCGTTCATGCGCTTAAAATATTATCCATAAGTTATATATTCGCTGGCTTTTGTATTATAACAAGCTCTGTTTGTCAGGCTTTTGGTTATGGTGTATACAGTTTATATATAGCCATAGGGCGTCAAATAATAGTGCTTATACCTGTGGCGTTTATATTGTCAAAAATAGGCGGGCTTAATAATATATGGTGGGCTTTTCCTATAGCCGAGGTTGTATCCATGTCATTAAGCGCATTTTTCTTAAAAACTTCTTTAAAAAATATGAACTTTAATATACAAAAAAGTCATCCGGCTTAAAACCGAAGGGAGTATTATATATGAGCGCTAAAGATAAAAGATTTTTTGTATGTTTTATAATAGGCTGTATGCTTTGTATAGTAGCCGTAAAAGTAATATTCTTAAAAGGCACAAACAATACAAGCGCTGTTGAGGGTATAATAGAGGAATACACCAAAATATACAATGTATCCATATTTAACCACAAAACTGAGAATACTCAAAAAGTTTGCGCTTTTAAATACACCAACGAAAATAACGATGAAATAAATGGAATAGCCATTTTAAAAAACAATAATCGCGGCAGTTACGATATTGAGGATATAGACTACTACACAACGGGGAACGAGTTTGTAAAGTCTTTTGCTGTAATAAACCAAACTCAGTGTGCTATAATAGTTACTAACGACAAAAGCTCCGCTGTTTTGGCAAAAATAAACATAACCGATAACTCCGGTAGTGTAAGTGTTTTAAATTCTAAACTAAACCAAAACGATATAAATTTTATAGCTTATCCAGCCGAAAGTTCAGCATCACAAAAAACAATAACTCTTTACGACAGTAACAACAATATAGTATTTACCGAAGAATATTAAAAAACTGGGCAGACATATATGTCCGCCCAATTTTTATTTATACCCATTTATACCCCAAGACTCACTCTAAGGGCATTGCCAACTTCCTGCATAATGTCATTGTCAAGTTTTGATACTTTTTCTCTAAGTCTTTTTTTATCAATAGTACGTATTTGTTCTAACAATACTACAGAATTTTTAACAAGAGAGTATTTTTTAGAGTCAAGCTCTATATGTGTAGGAAGTTTAGCCTTATTAATTTGTGATGTAATAGCCGCGCATATAACTGTAGGGCTGTATTTGTTGCCTATGTCATTTTGAATAATTAAAACCGGTCTTATGCCGCCCTGCTCAGAACCTATAACAGGACTCAAATCAGCGTAAAATATATCACCGCGCTTAACTGTCATTTAAAACCACACTCCGCCGCCTTATAGACGCATAGTCTGCCCAAATGTGTGATATAGTTTTAATTTATGTACGATATTTAAGCACACACTTTAGGTATGCTATAATTATTGCCGTAATTTAACAAGTATATTCAAAAATTAAATCAATAAATTTACTTCTTTAATTTTTTCTCCGCCCTTTATGTAAATCCTCGGCACTCTTTTAGATACCATGCACAAAACCTCATAATTTATTGTTCCTATAATTTTAGCTATCTCGTCAGCAGTTATCTCCTCATTTCCCTGACGCCCAATAAGTACAGCCTCATCCCATTTTTTTGCGTCTATTCCCGTAATATCCACCATACATTGGTCCATGCAAACACGTCCCCTTATAGGCGCGCTTTTTCCATTTATAAGCATTCTTCCTTTATTTGATAAAAGTCTGCTGTAACCGTCAGCATATCCTGCTGGTATTGTGGCTATAGTTCTTTTACTGTCAGCTATGTATGTTCTACCATAGCTTATCGAGTCTCCCTCATCAATAGTCTTTATAAATATAATGCGGCTTTTAACACTCATTACAGGTTTAATAGCCAAATTTTGCTTAATAACCTCATTTGACGGATAACACCCATAAAGTATTATACCTGGTCTTACAGCGTTAAATAACAAATCGTCAAAATCCACAATGCCAGCACTTGCCGATGTGTGTTTAATAGGTATGTTTATTCCGCGCTTATCAAGCTCGTCAATTACTTTAATAAATCTTTCTTTTTGAATATATGTAAAAGTTTTGTCTTTTTCATCACTTACACAAAAATGTGTAAATATACCCTCAATTTTTATATTGCTTAAATTATATATTTTTTCTATTATGTCAATAGAGTCTTCGTTTGGCTTAAAGCCTATTCTTCCCATTCCTGTATCAATTTTTATATGTATTACAGCAGTCTTTTTTAGCTTTTCCGCTATTTTTGATATGTTTACGGCTGTTTCATAATCCGCCACAGTTTGAGTTAAATTATACTTTATAGCCTCTTCAGCATACTCAGGCGGTGTTATACCTAATATAATTATACTTTTGTCAATTCCATTATTTCTTAAATTAATACCTTCATCAAGCATAGCTACCGAGAACATATCAACACCATTTTTAATAAGCTCTTTTGTTACCTCAACAGCGCCATGCCCATAAGCGTCAGCTTTTACTGTGCCTATTATCTGTGCGTATTTAGCCTTTTTAATTATATTTTTTATGTTAAAATTTAAAGCGTCAATATCAATTTCCGCCACTAATCTTTTGTATTCCAATTTAAAAAACCCCTTCCAAACACAAATCACTCAATACTAAATATGTTTTGTTCAAACTGTGGATTATAACTAAACTCATTATACTCAATTATGTACTTTTCTTTGCCTTCAGACGTATAAATAACAAGTTTAACCGGCTCTAAAGTCTCATTATCAATCCACAATTTTTCGGTAGCCGTAAATTTGTTGTCTCCTGGTATAACAGCCTCTAAAACAGTACATCTGCTTTCATCAACAGTTGATACCGCTATTGACACTTCTTCACTGTTCATATAATTTTTTACAAAATTACCCAAAAATAGTTCGTTTCTCGCTTTGTTCTCAGGTACATCTTTTACCATTTTGCCATTTACTCTGGGATTAAACTGACATACCGTTTTCCCGTCATAAACAGTAAAGTTTCCAGCCACCTCATCAGGCGATACCATTTCCATACGATATTCACCGCTTATTTTATAATATTGTTTTATGCCAAATTTAGCCTCTCCCTTGTCGCTAAATCTTGTAAGGTCAGCGGTACAGTAATATCCCTGCATGCCATTTAACATCTGTTGTATTTTTTCCATAGGCGTCTCGTTTTTAGCTACACCACAAGCGCAAAGCGTAAACATAACCAAAGGAATAATTAAAAAGTGTATTGCTTTTTTCATAATGTGCTCCTATGCGTCTTTTTTACAATAATATTATACGCTTAGGAGCCTGTTTTGTATTACTGTATTTTGCTTTACTCACTATGTAATAGTGCGTTTATTTAAAACCAAACATTAAATGTAAATAATTCTAATTTAAGCAATAACTTTTAAAATATTACAAAAGTTTTAACAAAACAGTCTTAAATTAATTTATTTATCAAAAATTTCTCTTGCACAATAATCAGTTATATAGTCTATTCTCACTTCTTTGATTTATCTGCTGTTAAAACAACTAATTTTTGTTTTTAATAAACATCTTATCCTTTTTTAACTGTTCCTAAATATTTCATAACATGCGCTATATTATCGCATAAATCCCTTGCCAAAACACCATAACTTCCCAATTTTTCAGCCGCCATGTCACCGCATAATCCATGTATATAAACCCCTAATACCGCTGCCATTAATGGGTCATTCATTACGCATTTTAAAGCCCCTATTATTCCACTAAGCACATCACCGCTTCCGCCTTTTGACATAGCGTTGTTTCCTGTCATATTTATATAAATTTCTCCATTAGGCGATGTTATAATTGTTCTTGCGTCTTTAAGCACAACAATAGTATTATACTCTTTTGAAAATTCCAAAGCCGTTTTTATAGTGTCATCAATAACCTCTTTAACACTTTTTCCTGTAAGTCTGCTCATCTCACCTGGGTGAGGTGTTATAATAGGCACATTTTTCATTTCACGTAATATTCCAGTATTTTCGGCTATTGCGTTAAGAGCATCGGCATCTATTACTGTTTGACAATCAATATTTTTTAATGCCTTTTCAACAAAAGCATTTACATTTTCTCCTGTTCCTAACCCTGGACCTATAACAACTGTGTCAGCTTGTTTTAAATCATCTTGTATTTTGTTAAAACTATTTTCACAAAACTTCCCTTCCAAACTCACTACAGGTTTAGCCACAGCTTCTGGCACAATATTTTGAACTGTCTGTAAACACTCTTTAGGCACAACACTGTAAACAACGCCGCACCCCGTTTTATAAGCCGCCTTAGCGCTTAAACAAGCCGCGCCGCCCATTGAGTAAGAGCCGGCTATAACAAACAATTTGCCATATGTTCCCTTGTTGCTTCGTGGCATTCTTTTAGGAATTAAATATTCAGCCATATTTGTATCAATAGCTTTTATTGTTTTAAATTTGTTTTTTACCTGTTGAGGTATTGATATATTGGCTATTGTCAGTTTTCCACATTTTTCAGCTCCAGGATAAAGTATATTGCCCACTTTAGCCATACAAAAAGACACAGTCTCGTCAGCTTTAACACATGTATCGGCTGCGTGTCCTGTATCCGAGTTAACTCCTGAGGCTATGTCAACACTTATAATATATTTTTTGCTGTTATTTATTTTTTCTATAGCAGTTTTATATATATCTCTTGGTTCTCCTGAAAATCCCGTTCCAAAAATAGCGTCAATAACTAAATCAACTTTTTTAATTATATAATCAGCCTTTGAAATATCAAAAACTTCTATACCAATATTAACAGCAGCTTTAAAGTTAATAAGAGCATCACCTTTTAACTTTTCACTATTTCCAACAAGTATTATATTACTCTCAAAACCGTTAGCACTTAGTATTCTCGCTGCCGCAAAACCATCGCCGCCATTATTGCCTGTACCGCACACAAAAACAGCTTTTTTACCGCCTGTTTTTTTTAAATACTCCATACACTTTTGGGCAACAGCCATTGAAGCGTTTTCCATAAGTACAATTCCAGAAACACCATAATTATTAATAGTAATACTGTCCATTTCTTTCATTTGATAACCAAAAGCTATATCCATTTTACTCTCCTTCCGCCACAGCAAAAGCGGCGGCGTAATTTTTACAGTGCGATATACTTATGTGTATAAATTTTATACCCATATTTTTAGCTGTGTTGTCTGCTTTTAAAAATAGCGATACTTTCGGTTTTCCATATAAATCATGGGTTATCTCTATATCTTTTGGCATAAAACCCCTAAATCCAGTTCCAATAGCTTTGCTTACCGCCTCTTTAGCCGCAAAAATACCAGCCGCCGTCTGGCTATTTTTTGATATATATTTTATCTCCTCATCAGTAAAATATCTTTTTAAAAAATTTTCTTTTTCTATGGCTTTTTTTAATCTCTCTACCTCAATTATATCGTTTCCTATACCTTTTATCATAAAAACCTCAATGCTGTGAACACTTTAAATCACAAAACTGTTGTTTTTCTAATTACAAAACTCACATGTACACGCAATTTTAAACGCTTTTTTTCAAAAAACTGACATGTAAAAAAATAGTTAATTAATGTCTGTTTTAAATTATAACAAATCTTCCGTCTTTTCTTTTAGGCGCTCTTGGCTTTAAATCACTGTAGCCTAATGTTATAGCTGCTAATAGCCTTCCTTTTTTTGGCGCAAACTCCGCTCTAAGCTCCTCTTCAACATGTAAAGGCGCTGTAAGCCAACATGATGATATTCCCTTTGAGTATGCTGTAAGCACAATATTTTGCATAGCCGCCGCTGCACTTTCAACAGCGGCTGTATACTCATCATAATCTTCTCTTTGGAGAAAAGTAAGTATAATAGTTTTAGCTCCGCCCATACTTTTTACAAAATTTACAGTCTCGTCTATAACTTCGGGATTAGCTTTAAAACGGTTATCAAGCACTTTTTTAAGCCCAAATATAGAGCCTCCCATAATCTCGTTTAACTTTTTAATAGAGTTCTCACTTCTGCATACTACAAAATACCATGGCTGTAAATTAACTGCCGAGGGCGCCCATAAACCAGCGTCTATTATTTCTTTTATGTCACTGTCGCTTATATCTTTGTCATTATATTTTCTTACACTTCTTCTATTATAAATAGCCTCTTTTAAATCCACAAAATCACCCCTACATAAGTTTTTTACGTGTCTCGTTTACAACTTCGTCTTCAATATACTCGTCAAAAGTCTCTTTTCTGTCTATAATGCCATTAGGAAGTATCTCAATAATTCTATCGGCTATAGTATTTACAAACTCATGGTCTTGAGAATCAAATATAAGTGTGCCTTTATAGTCAATAAGACCATTGTTAAGAGCTTTAATACTCCCAAGTGCAAGATGATTTGTAGGCTCGTAAAGTATAAGCACATTAGCTCCAGAAATCATCATTTTGCATAACATACACCTTACTTTTTCACCACCAGAAAGAACTTTTGCGGGTTTAAGCGCCTCCTCACCTGAAAAAAGCATTCTTCCAAGCCAACCTCTTATGTCAGCATCATACTGTTCTCCCTCTTTAGCATAAGGTCTAAGCCAGTCTATTAAAGAGTCATCACAGTCATCAAAAAATTCAGAATTATCCTTTGGAAAATAAGCCCTTGAAGTTGTTACTCCCCATTTAAAACTTCCCTCGTCAGGCTCAAGCTCTCCCATAAGTATTTTAAATAAAACTGTTCTTGCCACATCATCTTCGCCAACAAAAGCCACTTTCTCATTTGGGTTAATTCTAAAAGTAACTTTGTTAAGTATATTCACACCCTCTATTGTTTTAGATATTTCGTTTACTTCAAGAAGGTCGTTTCCAACTTCTCTATCCTGTTTAAAATTAACAAAAGGGTATCTTCTCGAAGACGGCTTTATATTATCAAGCTGAAGGTTATCAAGCAATTTTTTGCGGCTTGTAGCCTGTTTGCTTTTTGAGGCGTTAGCGCTAAAACGCTGTATAAACTCTTGTAATTCTTTTATTTTCTGTTCTGTTCGTTTGTTCTCGTCTTTTAACTGTTTTTGTGTCATTTGTGTGTATTGATACCAAAAATCATAATTTCCTACAAACATAGTTATTTTACCATAGTCAACATCGGCTATGTGAGTACAAACCTTGTTCAAAAAATGTCTGTCGTGAGAAACCACTACAACAGTATTTTCAAAATCCATAAGAAACTTTTCAAGCCAGTTTACAGACTGAATATCAAGGTGGTTTGTAGGCTCGTCCATAAGTAGTATGTCAGGATTGCCAAAAAGCGCTTGCGCAAGCAATACTTTTACTTTTTGATTGGCACTTAATGTGTTCATAGGCGAGTAATGAAATTCTGTAGACACACCAAGCCCGTTTAATAATATAGCCGCGTCACTCTCGGCGTTCCAGCCGTCAAGCTCGGCAAACTCACCTTCTAATTCCGAAACTCTAATTCCGTCCTCATCAGAAAAATCCGGCTTACTATAAATAGCATCTTTTTCTTTCATTATGTCGTATAATCTTTTGTGACCATATAAAACAGTACTCATTACGTCAAAGTCATCAAACTCAAAATGATCTTGTTTAAGTACAGCAAGCCTTTTTCCTGGTGCTATAATAACTTCTCCCTTGTTAGGCTCAATATCTCCTGAAAGCACTTTAAGAAAAGTTGATTTGCCAGCACCATTAGCGCCTATAACACCATAGCAGTTGCCTGGTGTAAAAGTTGTGTTCACGTCTTTAAAAAGCACCCTTCCGCCATACTGAAGGGTAACATTATTTACATTAATCATATCATCTCTCCAAATATTAAATATTATTAAATATTAATTTTATAATAAACTATTGTTTATTTCAAGTAAAAACATAGTACATAAGCCTAAATTTTAAATATAACAAAAAGCGCAAAGTTTTTACTTTACGCCAATAGCATTTAAAAATCAATTTAAAAATCTACTATGTTTTGCTTTTAGCCTATAATATATTGTGATTTTTTATATTAAAAATTAGTTTATAAAATTTTATGTATACCTAAAATCAATAAAAATGGAACTTTTTATATAAAATTTCCTTTTTTACGCTGTACTGCAAAAATATTTTGAGTAATCTTATCTTGCTCAACTTCACTTAAACCCAAAAATTTACAACCATACTCATACTTGTATCCGCTTCTTTTCGTAATTCTAAGCACCTGACAGTACATAACAGACGGTTCTCTTTCTGCCAATAATTTTACTTTAAGCAAAAACTTGTCATTTTCATAAAAAATGTCCTCTGTACAAACACACACTCCTCCTACACTTATATTTATAACTTTACATTCTCTCTCTTTTTTATCAATTCCATTAACATTTGTAATAATAGAGTCAATGTCTGTGTTAATTCTAAAAAAAGCTCTGTCGTTATTAACTTTTGTAAGTACTAAATTTTCCGCAAGCCATATACCGTCCGGCTTTGGTGTAATAATACCCTCCATGTATATTGCCTTTTTTTCTTGATAAACGTAACCCCTTATTTTTACGCGCATAGACTCTGTGTTAGGTGGTATTGATACTTCCGAATATTGGTATAGCTGAGCCGTATTTTTTTTAATATATATAAATTTAGCCACAAATAAAAGCTCATCTTTAAGCGTATTAACTTCCACTCGTATATCAGAATAAAATTTAAGTTTACTTAAATTTAATGTTTCTTCATTTGTTTCCACTACTTCGTTATCTTTAGCTTTGCTCCCAAAAAAACTAAATAAACCCATGTCGCACCTCCCCTTTTAGTGAAACAAAAAATTTATTTTTATTTATACTTTATTCATTCTAATAGTTCTATATATATAAAATTTTTAATTTAATAAAACGCTACTTTTAAAAACATCAACCATACACCAAACTAAATATTGTGTTATACACAATCAATATTATTTTTTAAGCATTTATACACATAATTGAATTATATTCTAAACAATAAAAAATATCAAGAAATATTGGTGTTGTTTTATATTTATGACAATATATAAATAACATAAATATTGTACTACAAAAAAGTATATATACGCAATAGCTTAGTAAAGTTTACACCAATTTTATTAAAAATGGCAAAAGCCATAAATCAGCTTTTGCCTTAAATAATATTAATACTTTCTTTATTAATGTAACAATAATTATTTTAATTAACCAAACAAAGTTTAATTAGTTTTTTCTAAAAACCTAACAAGCATGCTTGCTACCTCAGCCCTTGTGGCTTTTCCTTTAGGGTCAATACTTCCGTCAGTTCTTCCGCTTATAATTCCTTGTTCAACACAATAGCAAACCGCGGTTTTTGCCCAATCCGAAATCTCATTGTAATCATAAAATCTTTCAACATAGTAATCATCTGTTTTTCCGTTATCAAAATTTTTATACAATGAGTATTTATATAAAAGTAGTGCTAACTGTTCTCTTGTAATCAATTCTTCTGGTCTAAATAATCCATCATCATACCCGCTTATAATATTGTTTTTATTTCCCCAAGCCACACCGTCAGCATAATACATATCATCTAAAACATCCACAAACACGTTACTTGAGTCTGTATTTTTTCCGCCGTCCATTCTATATATTATAGCCGCAAGCATTCCTCTTGTCGTAATCAATTCTGGTCCAAAATTTCTTTCATCAATTCCGCTAAACAATCCATAATTAAACGCTTTTAAAATATCATTCTTAGCCCAGTGTGTGTTAATATCAACAAAAGGATTGTTATCATTAGCAACTGTATAATTGTCTATTATAGTATAATAAACAGTTCCATAAATAGTAAAAACAATATTTTCGCCTCCGCTATACACATTTTGTATTATAGCTTTTGTATTGTCTAACTTTGTTATTTCAACTGCCACATTACCTGTATTTTCATTTTTATAATATGGAATTTTTACCACAATACTCCCAAAATCAGACAGTTCTTTTTCATTTGATAAAACAACAATTTTGTTATTTTCAATAGCTATTGATACTCTCTCATCTGATTTAAACTGACTAAGAACATTATTTGGAATTGTAACATTTCCAAAATTCGTTTCAATTACTAAATCAGCTTTTGTTTTGTTTCCTATATACCCTGCCGCTCCAATAGGTAGAGCAAATTTGTTATTAGTTCCTTTAATCACTATATTTTTAGAATTATTTTCTATAGCCTGTTCAATAGCTCTATCCACATCATCTCTCAAAACACTTCCTTCTACATTTAATGTAGTTGTGTCATATTTTGTTTTAATATTAGACTTATGCGATGAGTCTTCACCGTATTTATATATTTCATTTCCATCTCTTCCATCATTTTGGCTGTCATCTGAATATGATGACGATTTTGTTGCTTTTAATATTCCATAATCAAATAATATTGTATAGTTTTTGCTAATTCCGTCAATATCAAACATAGGCTTTGTATCAAATACAATTTTGTACGTTCCAGTTTTAGTTATACTTTCCACTTTTATGCCTTTAGAGTCAATAAAAGCGAATGTTGGTTTGTTATAAGGCATTATATTCTCTCCCTCAACTAAACCTATGTACTCAATAGACATTTTAGGCATATCCTTTTTAATACGATATTTCACGTCAGACGGCTTAACTTTTAACTCTCTTTTTTCTATATTAAAACTTAAAGTAATACTTCCTGTGTATTTGGTGTTACTTTCAGGCACTCTTATTGTTAATGTATATTCTCCAGCGTTAGAAGGTGCAAAACCGTTAGACCATATATACTCCAAATCTCCTGTATAGCCACCTGTTACTACAGCATCACCCAATACCTTAACTGGTTTTCCATCATATACTTTGTTTTCTACATATAAACCGCTTATATCAATACTTTGTTTGTTGTCTATAGGCGGCTTAGTGTCTTTTTCCGCCTTTAACTCTCCCTCACCAAATAATAAAGTATAATTTTTACCAACTCCCTCATTAGTATTAAATAAAGGTTTTGTGTCAAACATAATTTTATATTTTCCATAATCAACTATATTGTCTATTTTTACACCGTTAATATCGGCAAAAATAAATGTTGGCTCATTAACAGGTTCAATACTTTCCCCTTCTACTAAACCCAAATACTCAACAAGTATATTTGGCATATCATTTCCAATATAACATACAGTGTCTTTTGGCTTAATAATTACTTCTTTTCTTTTTATGTAAAAATCCATAACAATACTTCCTACATATTTAGTGTCGCTATCAGGCACTTTTACTGTAAGTGTATAACTTCCAGCGTCAACAGGCACACTTCCATTAGACCATACATATTCCAATTCACCTGTGTAACCGCCTTCCACAACAGGCTTGCCCAGTATTTCAATCGGTTTTCCGTCATATACTTTAGTTTTTATATTTAAACCGCTTATATCAACCACTTGTTTGTCAACCATTGATATAATAACATTAATATAAGCCGATGCGAAATTATCAGAATTTACTTTAATACTAATTACAGCCATTTCGTCAACAGTATTCTCAACATTGTCCAATGTAAACGTTAGTTTTTTTGCACTGCTTTCAAAAGCTATATTAGTTATGTTTTCAGCCGTTGTATCTCCTAAATACTCATATGTTATATTTCCAGCATCCAAACCATCAAATGGGTTTATTGATGATAAATCTATGTCAATATTCTTTTTTCCACTTTTTATTCCACAATTTTTTATAACTGTTTTATTTGACGGCGCTTCGCCTTTTTCGGCTATAATGTTAATATAACCCTCAACTACTTGTTTTTCATCGTTCCAGCCCTCAACACCGCTGTAATCATAGTTTTTTGTATCTTTTGGAACAAACACAGCATTATATTCACTTTTATCCATTGTTATTTTTTCGTTTGGGTTTACCCACCTATAATCGCCAAAAGTATCAAAATTTAATGTCACACTTGAAAGCAGCGCTCCCGCCCTTGCCTTAATCGAAACTCCCTCTTGAAATATTGCTCCTGTAAATTTCTTTCTTGTTATATCAGCCTTTAAAATAGGCGGCTCTATAATATAACGATAGTACATTAAATTTGCTTTTTTCTGCTCATCAGTAAGTATTTCGTTTCTGTAATATTTTGTATAAACCATAGTATAAGCAGTAGTTATTTTTTTGCCTTCCCCTACATCCACAGAATTAAAACAGTAGCTGTTACATATATCATTATCAATGTCAATAACCATTCCGCCATCACCTGGCAAATACCCTTCCACAATAGCATTAGTAAAATCAACTTTCGAGGCAGATAATGTTCCGTCATACTCTTTGCTTCCGCCAGTTACAGTTCCCTCTTTTATTTTTAGTTTGCGTTTGTTAACTGTAAGCTCACGGCTTACCGTGCCTGTTTTACTTCCCTCAGTAAATGACGCTGTAACTTTAAAAGAACCACTTGTATCTAAAGGAATTAAAAATTCCACCTCACCATTTAAGTTAATATTTTTTGTTTGCTCACCAGGAAGAATATATCCAGGCTCAAACATATATTCTTCCATGTTATAATCCATTTTTAACGTAACTTTTCCGTTTGTTGTTATATTGCTGTCTTTAGGCAATGATACATTCACTTTAACAGTATCTTTATAATAATACTCATCTTTGTCAAAATACATATCAACATTAACGTCCTCTAACTTAACAGCATAAATATCATTTCCTTCTTTTACAAGTGTATACCCTTCATTTGTAATATTAAATTTAGACACATCTATATAATTGCCAGTCATTAATTTAATTTTACTTTCCATTGTATCATTCTCAACTGTAACATCTGTTATTTCACTTTTATATATAACGTTTCCATTTACTTTAATATTTCCGTTATCTTGAAGTATAATACTTCCGCCGTTTAATATAATATCATTTTCAATTTCCATAGCTTCCTTAGATACATAAAATTTTGTGTTTCCTTTAAGTTCAACGTTCTTTTTAGGAAAATACCTATTTAAACCATCTGCTAAACTAAAAAACTGTATAATAGAGTCATCAACAACAAGTGTGTCAAAATTATTGCATATATCAACCATAGGCAAATAAGACTCTTTATTACCATTAATTGTTTTTACCTGTTTTAAAGTCAATGTCTTATTTCCATTTACACAAGAATTACCGCCATAATAATTGTTATTACCGTCTCCAATTATTTTTACCGCCTTATTTGTATAAAGCGCTTCTTGTGGGTCATAAGTTATATTTACATCTCCTTGTACAACACCTTGAGATGCGCTCCCGCCAAAAATCCATATAGGTTCTGTAGTTCCAGTACATATATTTTTTAAATCTATATTTACATTTCCCATAACATTGCCGTTATAGCCAGCGCCGTATACCTGACTCATACAACTTCCTTTAATAAGTTTAATATTAGTGTTCTCAACAGTCGCTCCTGCGTTAAATCCACCACCATATACAAAACTTTTTTTATTTTCGCCTCCAAATATAGTTATATCCGTATTGCCCGCTGTACCATTTACTCCGCCGCCACTTACTATGCTCCAGTCTCCACCGGTAACAACAACCTCTGTATCCCCAACAGGCGCGTTATATCCTCCGCCATATATTTCTCCTAAAGCTGTTACATCCTTCTCACCGTCATCATATGTATACTCAAAATGTCCACCGTTTACCTCAACATATGTTTTATCAACTTTTCCTTCAATACTGCTTCCACCGTAAATACAGCCAACTTTTTCGCCATTAAATATAATTCTTGAGCTTTTAGCTCCGCCATAAATACAACCACCAATAATGTTGTTATTTATGTGGGCTGTTCCACTTACTTCAATATTTGTGTTTCCACTAATATTTCCATTTTCAGAACCCCCTACAATATAACTAACAGTTCCACCCTTTAAAATAACATTTGTGTCACCTGTTCGGTTTCCATTTTTATCACCGCCAAACACAGTATTACCTATAACGCCACTCTCTATTATAATAGTAGTGTCACCAGTAGCCGTTCCCATTACATCTCTACAGCCACCATAAACATTGTCTGGGTAATCAAACGCTATATTACTTATACCAGATATAGGACTTCCATCGGCATTATACACACGTATTTTAAGCGCGTCATACTCATCCTCTTTTATTAATATAGGAATACCATTAGCATAAAGAGAGTATTCATCATAATCATATTCCACCTGTTCAACATCTCTGTTCAAATTAACCGAGAACAAATCCGTTTTTTCAGCAAAAACCAAATTTATTTCCGGTTTTTTAGTGTCTTCCGAAAAATAATAATTTTCTGTCAATTCCGCTTCAAAAACAAAACTCCCCTCGTAATCCCCATCTTGAGGGAAATAATCACATATCCAATTTATAACAAATATCTTATTGCCGCTTTCAGTTTCAGCCTCTATGCTTTTTGGCAAAATATCAATAACATTTTCTATGTAATATAAGTTTTCCTCATTAGCATCTTCTATAATAACAAAGTCTTTGCCATCCTCATTAACTATAATATCATTTTCAGTATAACTCCAATTTGTAATTACACCAATTATGTTGTTTGCGTCATTTATGTTATTCATACTATTGTTAATATTTTCATTTGTTTCTAAATCACTATTTTCTGTTTCCTCAGTTTTTGTATTATCTAATTCATTAGCTTTATAACATATATCACATACAAAATTACATTGTAGACCTTCAGTTTTTTCACTATAACCACACTCATCGTCATGTTCATGTTTACAATTCAGCTCTTTTTTAACACAACCGCTCTCCTCACTGCAAATATGCTCACATATTAATTCTTTCTCATAGCACTCATATTTATGTTCATGATTTTCCTCATTTAAACACGCAAGTATTTCTTTATAACATTCATTTATGTGCTCATGAACACATTTTTCATCAATTATGTAACACTCATCTCTATGTTCATGCCTGCACTGTACTTCTTCATTTAAAGCATTAAAACCACATTCCTCAGTATGTTCTGTGTGATGAACACAAATTCCACCTATATACTCATCAGCATACACGTTAATAATAACACTATTTAAAACCGTTAATATAACCAATATAATTGATAAAACACTTTTACTTACATTTCTCATTATTAAAACTCATCTCCTTAAATTAAAGCCTAAAATCACTATACTGATAGCAATTTCTTTTAAATTTCAATATATTTACTAAAACTATTGTTACAAATACACTAATTTTATATTAACTTTAGCCTAATAGCCTCGGCTATTGCCTCTGCTTTACCACTTACACCTAATTTTTTATAAGTCTCTTTGCTGTGATAACGTACAGTGTCTTTTTTTATACCAAGTTTTTCGGCTATTTCAACATAACTAAAACCTTCCGATTGTAAACGAAGTATTCTTAAAGCGTTATCGCTAAACCGCATATTTATAGATGCTTGCTGTTTTAAATATGCTGGATATATAAGAGACATTTCTCTTGTTTCTTTTTTAACCGTTTCTATATAATCAGTATTTATGTTGTCAGTATCTAATTTTTGGATAAGTTCCCATAAAGCTATTCCCTCCATAGAAACCACACGTGTAAAATGATAACTCTCAGCCTGTTTTAAAGCTGCTATCAATTCGTTTTTCCACTCTTTATTTTTCATTCGGTAATAACAAATTGCCAAAAGCAGTCTTACCTCAATTTGAATATACTTTCTTTCATAGTATTTGGCATAATATAGCATTCTTTGTATCAAAGACAATGCTTTTGATAAATTTCCTTGTACCAAATATACACGTATTTTTACAATATACCTAAAACGTTCCATTGTAAAAAACTCAACATTCTCTTTAGGTGCTGACAAAAGCCAATTTTCAACAGTGTTTATGTCACCTTTATATAAAGCTATCTTACACAAAAGCGCCTCTAAATTTGGCAAAAGCCTTTCAGCCTTTTCCTGATAAACTCTCTCTCTAAAATCAATAATTAGTTCTATTGCAGTATTTATATCTCCCTGCAACAAATTGATTTTAACTGCTATACCCACAGCCACAAAACAAATCTCTAACTTGCCTCTCGCTTCAGACTGCATTTTTCCATTGTTTAAATAAGTTATTACCTCAAATAAATCTGCGCCTTTTTCAAATAAACTCTCACTTAACGCTATATTCACAAGCCCTACGCCAAAACCTCTCAATGCCTTTTCAATGGTTTTACCTATAACCATGGCAATATGTTTGTCTTTAATACTCCAGTCACAAAAATCCTTTCCACCATTCATAAGTGAAGGTATATTGCTTGTTACCGAAAATTCAGGCAGTTCAATATCACCTTTTAAAAACAGTGTTGACATGTTTTTAAAAATTTCGACTACATTTTTTATACCCCTATGAGGAAGACCTATATCAAGATAAACCAAAAGACTTTTAGCCTCTTTTTTTCTATTTCCTTTTTCATATTTCTCAAAATCTTTTAGTATTGTATACCACTTCTCGCTCTCGTCAGGCTGCATAAGCATTGAGTATAGCATACTCATACCAGCTATAAGTTTAGGCTCTTTTTTTATATATTCATTTGGAAGAGCGAAATAATATTTTTTAAGCTCATAATAGTTTCCACTTCCCGGGTTCTTTTCAGCATTTTTAATAAGAATACCCGAAATTCTGTTATTGTTCTCGCACTTTTCATACATCAAAAGAGCGTCTGTTATTTTCCCATTTATCTCAAAGTAAAGTCCGGCGTTATAATAAAGCTCTTTCCTTTGTTCTTTTGTATATTCTCGCTCAAGCATTTTTCTTAATCCTTTAAGCATAATTGGTCTAATACGATAAACTCCTCTTTCCTCTGTTAAAAAGCTGCCCAATTCTATAGCTCTTTCAAGTAATACATAAACATCTTTCTCGGCTGTAATCATTTCGGCTAAAGGTATTGTAAACTCGTCAACTACACTTATAAGAATAAAAAAATTAACAAGTTTTCTATCCCAATGCTCATATACGGTTTGCTCCAAATATGATAAAAACATCTTTTCAGTCTCAAAACTAACTTTTTCATCAAAAACCACTGTTTTGTCCGAACATAAAGCAAATATTTTTGTTATTATTGGATGCCCTTGTATATACTTTTGTAAAACTCTTAATGTGTCCCTATCAACATGTAAACCACATAAAGAAAAGTATTTTTCAATCAAATTCTCATCAAACGCTAAGTCCTCTTCTCCTATAAAAACAAACATATTTTTAATATACTTTTCTATAAGCCACAACGGAACATTGCCTCTTCCTATTAACACAAGCCAAATATTTTTATTTGAACATAATTTAATAATTTTATTTTTTTCACTTAATTCAGTCAAAAATGAAATATCATCAATAACAATTATTTTATAATCAGTCTCAATTTTTAGTTCGCTAGTGCTAACAGCTGATAAATACAAATATTTCTTTTTTTTAAGAAAATTTTTTATAAGCGATGTTTTTCCAAATCCAGTAGCACCGCTTATATAAACAGGCTGAAATGACTGATAAGCCATTTTTAATTTTTGATACGCTTTATTTGGTCTAATATAAATTTCATCTGGTCGTGTCATCTCCTCCATATTTAAAATCTTCCTTTCAAAGTTTATTTGTAAAATTTATTAAACTACATAATATATCCTCTCAAAATATTCATTCATTTATTCACGTTTTAGTTCTATCAAAAATACCCCCCCCCGACATATGGAGAGAGTATTTCAAAAATACCAAAACACAAATATAAAATAGTTAAATATTATTATATCAAATCCATTAGCGATAACAACTACACAAATGAGTAGTTTTATAATACAAAAATTACTGTCACCCAAAATCTAATATTGTAGTTTGTTTCTATTTTTTGCATATTCTCAATTTATTTAAACTATATTTATTAGTAAATAGTTTGTACTAAACATATAAGGAGGAAACATGGAAAACATACTTGTTTTTATTCTATTTGGTGTAGGACTTATACTTATAGTAAAAGGAGGGGACATGTTTGTTGACGCGGCTTCAAACGCTGCCACTATTATAGGTATACCTAAATTTATTATAGGCGCTACAATAGTTAGCTTTGCCACAACAATGCCCGAAATGCTTGTTTCAATAATGGCGGCGTTAGACGGGAGAACAGAAATGGCTGTGGGTAATGCCATAGGTTCTGTTACGGCTAACACAGGTCTTATAATGGCATTGTCAATTATATTCATGCCACCGTCAAAAGTAGAAAGAAGACTGTATGCGCCTAAAAGCTGTATGCTTATAGCCGCATTGGTATCATTGTGGCTATTATGTTTTAAAGGTGTGTTTTTAGCCAGAAACTCAATAGTATTATTTATAATAATATTGCTTTATGTAATTGAGAATATAAATGACGGAAAGAAAAAACTAACTGCCAAAAGAGCTGGCTACATACCTCGAAAAGAGTTGTGGATACAGTTTATATATTTTTTTATAGGCGCTGTGGCTATTATAGCTGGTTCAAGGCTCTTGGTAGATAACGGAAGTATAATCGCCAGATTATTTAAAGTTCCCGAAAATGTAATAGCAATTACAATAGTCGCTATAGGTACATCACTTCCAGAGCTTGTTACAGCTATAACAGCCATAATAAAAAATGAAGCGTCTTTAACAGCCGGAAACATAATAGGCGCTAATATTATAGACACAGCACTTATATTGCCGCTTTGTGCTATGGTAAGCGGCGGAGAGTTTAAATTAAGCCAAAACACAATATATATAGATATTCCTGTATGTTTATTTATAGTTTGTATAAATCTTATTCCTGTTATGCTTACTGGCAAGTTTAGAAAATCTCAAGGTATAATATCAATAATAGCGTATTTTTTGTACATATATACTACCTGTATAATTGGATAAAGTCACAATTTCAAAAAACATTGTGTTTTAAATCAATTTATTATTTAAACATAAATAAAAAACCGCGTAAATACGCGGTTTTATTTTAAAGTCTTTAATTTTGTTTTTATATTATGGTAACATTTTTATCCTTCTATCTGGTCAGCAGCTATTTTTGCTGTACCAACCACTTTTACACCTTCGTCAAAATTAATCAATTTAACACCCTGACTCATTCTTCCAACACATGATATATCATCAGTTCTTAATCTTATTATTACTCCCTCAGATGATATAAGCATTATTTCTTCTCCGTCATTTACAATTAATGTTCCAGATATTTTTCCAGTTCTTTCGGTTATGTTGTGTATTTTAATCCCTATTCCGCCGCGTCTTTTTACGCTAAATTCAGAAACATTAGTACGTTTTCCAAAACCGTTTTCAGTTACGTTAAGCACTTTCATTCCCTCTTCAGCAACATCAGCCGAAACAACATAATCTCCCTCTTTTAACTTAATAGCTCTAACTCCTGTAGCCGCTCTTCCCATAGGTCTAACGTCTTTTTCGTTAAACATAACTCCCATTCCGTTATGTGTGGCTATAAGTATATTTTTGCTGCCGTCAGTAAGCATTACTCCTATAAGATGGTCGTCATCTTTTAAATTAATAGCGTTTAAACCGCCTTTACGTATGTTTGAGTAACTCATCATATCTGTTTTTTTAATAATGCCCTGTTTTGTAACCATTACAAGAAATGTGTCAGGGCTAAAATCCCTTACAGGTATTACAGCGCTTATTTTCTCATTAGGCTGTATTTCAATAAGATTTACTATAGCTATTCCTTTAGCCACTCTTCCCGCCTCTGGTATCTCGTAGCCTTTAAGCCTATAAACACGCCCCATGTCTGTAAAAAACAGAATATTATCATGTGTGGAGCTTATAAACAAGTCTTTTATAAAGTCCTCTTCTCTTGTCTGCATACCTATAATACCCTTGCCGCCCCTATTTTGGCTTTTGTATGTGTCAAGAGGAGTTCTCTTTACATAATTGCGGTGTGTAAGTGTTATAACGTCTGTCTCGTCCTCTATTAAATCCTCAATGTCAATTTCTCCTGGATTATTTATTATTTTTGTTCTTCTGTCATCTCCGTATTTTGATTTAATATCCAAAATCTCATCACGTATAACACCAAAAAGTTTATTCTTATCAGAAAGTATAGAGTTAAAATACTCTATTTTTTCCATAAGCGCCCTGTGCTCTTCCTCAATTTTTTCTCTCTCAAGACCTTGAAGCCGCCTCAACTGCATTTCAAGTATAGCTTGAGCTTGTATTTCCGAAAGTCCAAATCGCTCCATAAGCCTGTCTTTGGCATCATCATAACTTTCGCGTATAGTTTTTATAACCTCGTCTATATTGTCTATGGCAATCATAAGCCCTTCCAATATATGGGCTCTTCTTTTAGCCTTGTCAAGGTCAAATTTAGTACGCCTTGTAACAACTTCCTCCTGATGTTTAATATAAAGCTCCAACATCTCTTTAATATTAAGCACTTCTGGTTTTCCGTCAACAAGCGCCAACATTATAACGCCAAAACTTTCTTGTAGCTGTGTATATTTAAAAAGCTGATTTAATATTACATTGGCATTATAGTCCTTTTTTATGTCTATAGTTATTTTTATGTCGTCTCCAGCAGACTCATCAAGTATATCGCTTATACCATCTATTTTTTTGTCTTTTACAAGCTCGGCTATTTTTTCAACAAGCCTTGCTTTATTTACTTGATAAGGTATCTCAGTTACAACTATTCTTTCTCTTCCGTTAGGAAGGCTTTCTATTTGTGTTTCACTTCTTATTATTATTTTTCCTCTTCCAGTACGATAAGCCGCCTTTATACCGCTTTTTCCCAGTATATTTGCTCCTGTAGGAAAATCCGGTCCCTTTATTACAGAAATTATATCCTCAATATCTGTTTCTTGACCTTCTATTTTGTCATCTATTAACTTAACAACGCCGTCTATAGCCTCTTTAATATTGTGCGGCGGAATATTAGTAGCCATACCCACGGCTATACCTGAAGAACCGTTTACAAGTAAATTTGGTATCCTTGACGGAAGAACAACTGGTTCTTTTTCATTTCCATCATAATTAGGCTCAAAATTAACTGTATCCTTATCTATATCGGCTAACATTTCGGCTGTTATACGGCTCATTTTAGCTTCGGTATAACGGCTTGCCGCCGCTCCGTCACCGTCTATAGAGCCAAAGTTACCATGCCCGTCAACAAGCATATATCTCATAGAAAAATTCTGTGCCATTCTTACCATGGCATCATATATAGAGCTATCACCGTGAGGATGATATTTTCCCATTGTGTCGCCCACTATACGCGCCGACTTTCTATAACCTTTTGACGGGTCAAGCCCCATTTCGCTCATAGAATATAATATCCTTCTTTGAACTGGTTTAAGACCGTCACGTACATCAGGTAACGCACGCGCTATAATTACACTCATGGCGTACTCAATATAATACTTTTTCATTTCTTTGTTTATATCAACAGTCACCATTTTGTCTATTTGGTTATCAATTTGATTATTACTCATTTTTTAACTTCCTTTCGGAAAACTCTCAAATGTTTTAACTTACGTCTGCAAATTGCTATATTAACCTCAAAAATCGAAAATCATTGTTCTGATAAAAAAATTATATTTTGTTAAATATTCACCGTTTGAATTAATCGTTCAAATGCAAATTGTAACACTCTTTTTAATACGTTACTCGTATTTAGTAACAACTTTTAGGCTGTTAATTAAAAATCAAGGTTTTCAACATATTTCGCGTTTTCATTTATAAATTCTCTTCTTGGCTCAACCTCGTCACCCATAAGTGTACTAAATATCTCATCAGCCTCAACAGCATCGTTAAGTTCTACCTTTTTAAGAACTCTATTTTTAACGTCCATTGTTGTGTCTCTAAGCTGGTCAAAATCCATTTCTCCTAACCCTTTATAACGCTGAACATCTTTTATACCCGTTCTTCCTATAGTGTTATAAAGTTCTTCTAACTGTTCATCGTTATAAACATAATAGTGCTGTTTGTTTTTTTCCACCCTGTAAAGCGGCGGCTGTGCTATGTATACTTTTTGTTCCTCAATAAGCGGTCTCATATATCTATAAAAGAAAGTAAGCAAAAGAGTCCTTATATGCGCCCCGTCAACATCGGCATCAGTCATTATAACTATTTTATGGTAACGCAATTTTTCAATCTCAAAGTCATTTGATATTCCAGTTCCAAAAGCAGTAATCATAGAACGTATTGTGTCACTTCCCAAAACCTTATCAATACGTGCCTTTTCTACATTAAGTATTTTTCCCCTCAAAGGTAATACGGCCTGCGTTTTAGGGTCTCTCGCTTTTTTAGCGCTTCCGCCCGCCGAGTCTCCCTCAACTATGTAAATCTCACAATTTTTAGGGTCTTTGTCAGAACAATCCGTAAGTTTTCCTGGAAGTCTTGTGGTATCAAGCCCTGTTTTTCTTCTCACAAGCTCATGTGCTTTTTTAGCCGCTTCTCTCGCTCTTGATGCAAGTATAGCCTTTTCAAATATCATTTTGCCAACAGTTGGATTTTCTTCAAGAAAAGCCGATAATTTATCAGAAAAAACTGATATAACGGCACTCCTTGCCTCACTATTTCCCAATTTTGTTTTAGTTTGACCCTCAAATTGAGGCTCATCTATTTTAATACTTACAACAGCAGTAATACCCTCTCTTACATCGTCACCGGATAAATTTTTATCGTTGTCTTTTAATATGCCGCTCTTTCTTGCATAATCATTTATAGTTTTTGTAAGTGTAGCTTTAAATCCCTCAAGATGAGTACCGCCATCAGTTGTGTTTATGTTATTTACAAAAGTATGTATGCTCTCGTTATATCCATCGTTATGCTGAAAAGCCACCTCAACATACATTTTGTCTTTCGTTCCCTCAGCATAAAATACACTGTTATACATAGGTGTTTTACTTCTGTTCAAATACTGTACAAATTCTTTAATTCCACCCTCATAATGAAATGTTCTTTTTTGTTCTTTTCCTTCTCTTTTATCTTCAATATTTATTTTAATTCCTTTTGTGAGAAACGCCGTTTCGCGCAGTCTTACAGCAAGAGTGTCAAAATCAAATTCCGTTTCTTCAAAAATATCGCTATCCGGCTTAAATGTAACTATAGTACCAGTAAACTCGCTATCTCCAGCCTCTATAAGTGGTGTAACCGTATCCCCTCTTTTATACTCCTGTTTGTGGATTTTTCCGTCACGATGTATCTCAACTTTAAGCCATTCGCTAAGGGCATTTACAACTGACGCTCCAACACCATGAAGTCCGCCAGAAACTTTGTAGCCTCCGCCACCAAATTTTCCTCCAGCATGAAGCACCGTAAATACCATCTCAACAGCTGGTATACCCTCTATAGGATGTATACCAGTAGGTATTCCACGCCCGTTATCCTTAACCATAATTACATCGCCGTTTTCTATAGTCACGTCTATTTCTGTACAATAACCAGCCAAAGCCTCGTCAACCGAGTTATCCACTATCTCATACACCAAATGATGTAGTCCGCGGGCGCTTGTAGAACCGATATACATACCAGGTCTTTTTCGTACCGCCTCAAGCCCTTTAAGGACTTGAATTTGACTTTCATTATATTCCTGAGTCATCTTTTTCACCTCTAAGTTTTATATCCACTCGTCATCATTTTAATAACAAACATTATACCACTAAATGGTGATTTTAACAATGAAAAACATACAGTTTTTTATAATATATAAATGTAGAAAAATTTTCGAAATGAATATAAAAATTTATGGGTATTACTCATAACATTACGATTGTATAAAATTATATAAATAGTTTTATAGACCCAAACAACAGTTTGAGTCTATTATGTTAAAGCTGTTTATCGCACTTTTTAATTTTATATTATTATAAGTTTAAACACAAAAACATTTATTTGTACCACCCCAATTTGCCTGGGTTTAAATTCATTGTTATTTGTTTTGTTTCGGTATATTCCTCAAGCCCCTCAAAACTTAGCTCTCGTCCTGTTCCGCTTTTTTTGTATCCACCCCATGGAGCCTCAACAAATGCTGGATTATAACAATTAATCCACATTACTCCGGCACGTATTTCTTTAACAACTCTAAAAGCTCTTGCCCCGTCACTTGTAAACACAGCTCCTGCAAGACCAAACTCAGTATCATTAGCCATGTCCACAGCCTCTTTTTCTGTTTCAAAAGTTTGTATTGTTACTACAGGTCCAAATATCTCATTCTTAACTGCTGTGTTATCTCTTGTAACATTGTCTATTATAGTTGGTTTCATAAAATACCCTTTGGCGCATTCCCCTTCAGTGTATCTATAACCGCCGCATACAATATTAGCTCCCTCATTTTTAGCCTTTTCAACAAAATCCAAAACTTTGTTCAAATGGTTCTCTGATATAAGTGGACCCATATCAGGATTTTCAACTCCGTTTCCTATTGTCATATTCTCTGCTCTTTGTTTAAGTTTATCAACAAATTTATCTTTTATTGACTTTTCAACTATTATCCTAGAACCTGCCGAGCAAACCTCGCCTTGATTAAAAAATACACCTACCATAGCCCATTCCACTGCTCCGTCTAAATCAGCGTCAGCAAATATCACATTAGGAGATTTACCGCCAAGCTCCAGACCAATTTTTTTAATGTTTCCGGCTGACGCACGATATATACTTTGCCCTACTTCTGTACTTCCTGTAAAAGATACCATATCCACATATTCGTTTTCCGACAACTCATTTCCCACTGTAGAGCCACTGCCCATAACAAGGTTTACTGTTCCGTCAGGTATTTCAGACTTAGAGAGTATCTCAAAAAACTTAGCCGTTGACATAGGCGTTTCAGAACTTGATTTAAAAACTATTGTATTGCCCGCCGCAAGCGCTGGCGCTATTTTTTGCACTCCCATTAAAAGCGGGTAATTCCATGGCGTAATAAGCGCGCATACTCCCACTGGTTCTTTTATTGTAAAAGACTGCATTTGACCAAAACCGTCATTTACATCATAGCTAACGCCAGAAGGCATTCGCGCCGCTCCGGCATAATACCTTATGTAACTTACAGCGTCATCCACATCGCCCAAAGCCTCCCTTAAAGGTTTGCCATTGTCTATAGTCTCAATTAAAGCAAAACTGTCACGCTGTTTTTCAAGCTCATCGGCTATTTTAAGTAAAATCTCACTTCTTTTTACAGCCGAAAACCTTCTCCAGCCATTAGGGTTATTATAAAACTCTCTTTTAGCAGCGGCTATAGCCATTTTTGCGTCATCTCTTCCGCCTTTAGCCGCTTTAGCCACCACCTCACCAGTAGCGGGGTTAATAACATTAAAGTAATCACCGCTTAAAGCATTAGTCCATTTTCCATCAATATAGTTAAGTATTGTTTCCATTGTACACACTCCTTATATTAAAAATTTAATAACACTCCAACAACACCACTTATGGCTATAGCCACAATAGGATGAAATTTTGTTTTTTTAATAAATATAAATATAGCCACAAAAAGCACAAATGCTTTTAAACTAAAACCGCTTACCGAAAAATCCGAAACAGCGGTTCCAAATATAGCAAGTACTATAACCGATATACCCGCCGCTGCTATAAGCCCAGTAGCCATTGGTCTAAGTACATAAAATACATTTTTAACGAGCTCACTTTCTTTAAATTTAGCAAGTGTGTTTGCCACTATAATAATTATTATAACAGACGGAGTTATAAGCCCAAGCGTAGCCACAAAACAGCCTATTACACCACTGTTTTGAAATCCAACATAAGTAGCCATATTTACGCCCATAGGTCCTGGTGTAGACTCCGAAATAGCAATCATGTCGCCAATCATGCCATTTGTAAGCCATGTGTATTTAGCTGCCAAATCATACAAAAAAGGAAGTGTTGCAAGTCCTCCTCCAACGGCGAAAAGACCTATTTTAAAAAACTCAATATAAAGCAGTATAAGCATTGTTATTTTTCACCGTCCTTTTTTGCACTTTCTATATTTTGTATTCTTCCTGCAAAAATAAAACCTAAAATTCCAGTAGCTATTACCATTGTAACCGATGATATATCAGTAAATATTGATAACAAGCATGACACAACAACAATAGCGCCAGTTATTTTACCCTTTACCGAACCACTTAATAATTTAATAAAAGCGTTTAATATAAGCGCGCCCACACATACCCTTATACCTCCAAAAGCGTGCTGTACAAAAGTCAAATGGGCAAAATTTTTAAGGAAAGCCGCTATAATTCCTATTATAACTATTGACGGAAATACCACTCCAAGTGTAGCCGCTATTCCACCCAAAATGCCTTTATTTTTGTAGCCTACAAAAGTAGCAGTGTTTACAGCTATTACTCCTGGTGTACACTGACCAATAGCGTAATAATCCAAAAGTTCTTCCTCAGTAGCCCAATGCTTTTCATTTACAACCGTTCTTTGAAGTATTGGCAGCATAGCATATCCTCCGCCAAAAGTAACCACGCCCATTTTAGCGAATGTTAAAAACAACTCCAAAAGTTCCAAAACTTATCATCCCCTATTTTTCATAAAACTTTGTTCTCAAAATCCAAAGTCATACTTTTAAAACTGTCTATTTTACAGCCACTATTGATAAATTAACAACCCTGTCAACAAGCTCTACAATATTTTGTGTTCCCGCTGTTTCGACTGTTTCAAGCCACTTTTTTAATACACCTATTATACCATAAGTAACAAAACTTAAATAATAATTATAATTGTCGCTCTCTTTAAAACCATGTTTGCGTTTTATAATATTCGAACAGTTGCTAAAGATTAAGTTTTGAAGTTTTTCTATAAAATCTGAAGACGCTTTGTTATTTATAAAACATCTACACACATCAGCATTTTCGGCTATATACTCCGCTACAGGCTTGAGCAAAAGTGAAACTGTATCATTTCCGTCATAAGATGTTTTAAAATACTCGTCAACCATTTTCTGTATATTTTCTAATATCTCATTTTCTATTTTGTTGAGTATGTCATAAGTATCTGTATAATGCAAATAAAAAGTACCTCTGTTTAAATCTGCTCTTTCAGTTATATCTTTTACTGTAATGTCTTTAAACTCCTTTTCGTACATAAGCTGTGTAAGGGCATGTTTAAGCGTTCTTTTAGTACGTCTTATTCTTCTGTCCTCTTTAGTATTATCCATAAATCAAACCTCCTAAAATAATGAACTAAAACCATAATTTTGTTTATTAATAAACTTTATATATATAAATTGATTATTGTATAAAACAACACTATGAATTATAATATAAATATGTTTATAAATCAATCTAATGTTGAAAAACGGAGGAAATAATGAAAAAATTAACTTTCGACACAATAATACATATTATAGTAACTAAAGGTAGAACTATAGAAAAACTGTTTGTTATAGTTGTGCTTTTAAGTATAATGTGCATACCTTTTGTTGGCATAAATTATGATTTAAGCACATATTTGCCCGAGTTTGCACCCACAAAACAAGCCCTCGATATTATGGAGGAGGAGTTTGGTTATCCTGGTTTGGCACGTATAATGCTAAAAAACGTGTCAATACACGATGCTAAAGATATACGCCAAAAAATATCCGAGCTTGACGGTGTGTCAATAGTAATAGGTCCAGATAGCGTAACTGACGCGTATATGGCGGACTCATTCGTCCAAAACTCACTTAATGATTTTAACAGCCTTATAGGCAAAGGCAATACATTTTATAAAGATAAAAACGCGGTTATGGAGGTTGTTTTTGATGAAGGCAGTTATGACCCCAAAACACGTCATGCCGTTGACCAAATATATGATATAGCTGGAGATGACGCTTGCTTTACAGGCAGTGCTATAGCCAATAAAGAACGTCAGCAGTCGGTAATGAAAGAGCTTTCTGTATCGGTATTACTTACACTCGTTGTAACATCAATAATATTGGCTCTTACAACCGAATCATGGTTTGAACCAGTGCTTTTTATATTTGTAATGGGTATAGCCATTGTTATAAATATGGGCACTAATATAATATTTGGTGAAATATCATTTTTTACATTCTCAATATCGGCAATACTACAGTTAGCAGTGTCAATGGATTATTCAATATTTATACTTCACACATTCAAATCCTACCGCGACAAAGGCTATGATATGGAAACAGCAATGAAATTAGCTATAAAAGAAGCATGTACTTCTGTACTGTCAAGCGGCGCTACAACAATAGTAGGTTTTATAGTAATGGCTTTTATGAATTTTGAAATAGGAAGCGACATGGGTTTTGTACTTTCAAAAGGCGTTATTTGCTCACTATTTACAGTAATATTTCTTATGCCAGCGCTTATACTGCACTTTAACAATATTATAGAAAAATATCAGCACAGACCATTTGTACCACCATTTAATAAATTTGCTAAATCTGTTTTTAAAGTACATGTGCCAATAATTATATTATGCGCTTTTATAGCTTTACCATGCTTTGTAGCCCAAGGAATGAACAAGTTTAAATTTGGTGATGAGGCTATGGGCGCCGGTCCGGGAACAAAAGTATATGACGATGCCCGCGAAATAGACGCTGTTTTTGGAAAGTCAAATATAATACTTGCCATTGTTCCCAACGGATTTGAAGTTAAAGAAAGAGAGCTTACAGATGACATTAGCGACTTAGGTTTTGTAAATTACGCTTTATCACTTTCGGGTACTTTGCCTAAAGGTATACCGCAAGACTTTTTACCAAAAAATATAACCGAGAATTTTAAAACTGACGACTATTCAAGAATTATAATATCAATGAAAAATACTGAGGAAAGTGACTATTCATTTACTTGCAGCTCCACAATAACCAAAACTGTAGAGAGATATTATCCAGAAGACTCATACGTTATAGGTCTTACGCCTACAGCAGTTGATATAAAAAATATACTTACCGATGACTATAACAAAGTATCTCTTTTATCCATAATAGGTGTTGCTATTGTTGTAATGTTCACATTTAAAACAATAAGTGTGCCTATACTTATAATAATACCTATAGAGCTTGCTACATTTTTAAATATGGCTATACCTTACATACAAGGCGAAAACGTAATGTATATAGGCTATATAATAGTAGGCTGCATACAGCTTGGCGCCACTGTGGATTACTCAATACTTATGACAAACAATTATATACTTATGCGTAAAGACTGCACAAACAGCAAAGAGGCAGCTTTAAAAGCAATATCAAAAAGCTCTCTTTCTATATTAACATCAGGCTCTATACTTATGGTTGTGGGATATATAATTTATATAACAAGCAGTATTCGTATAATATCACAGGTAGGTCATTTTGTTGGCAGGGGTACACTTTTAAGCATGACACTTGTTTTGGTACTCCTTCCGGCGCTTTTGTCTCTTTTTGACAAAATAATATTAAAACGCATAAACAAACAGAACTCACAAAAAGTTAAACCAAATTCCGCTGCTAAAATCAGCAAAACCGCTTAAATTTAGGAGATGAAAAACAATGAAAATCAAAATAGCAAAAGCCAAAACTATAAAAACTAAAACTATAAAAACTAAAACTATATATATGTCAATATTTTTAGTTTTTTTAATTACTGCGCAAACATTAGCCGCCGTTCCGCAAGCTACATATGATGAAACACTTTATATAAATCTTGACCATTATGGAACAACCACCAAAACAAGCATTGTAAAAAGCTACAGCCTTAACGGCAACACTCAAATAACTGACTATGGAAATTATGACGATGTTATTAATATGACAGACTACACGCCATTTGAAAAATATGAGCAAAATGTGGTGTTCGACTTTTCAAAAAGCGCCTCATTGCCAAAAAGGTTTTATTTTGAGGGTAAAGAACCCGAACTTATATCAGTTCTTCCATGGGATTTTGATGTTAGCTATAAATTAAACGGAGTACCTTCAAAAGCCGAGGCAATATTGGGAAAAAGCGGCTTAATTGAAATAAATATTAATGTAAAACCAAACGAAAACGCCATTGAATACTACAAAAACAATCTCATACTTGAGGCTTCATGTATAGTTGATACAGACGATATTTTGAGCGTATCAGCCCCAGGAAGTCAGATAATAACATTAGGAAGCCTTAAAACAATAATGTTTTTCGCTCTTCCTGGAGAAGAAGGCAACTTTACAATACAAATAGGTTCTGAGGATTTTGAGTTTAATGGTATTATATTTACAATTCATCCTGCCACAATGAGCCAAACCGAAAAAATAAACGATTTAAGAGATGCTAAAAACGATGTTGAGGACTCTGCTGACGCTATAAGTGACAGCTTAGACATAATACTTGACACACTTAACGGAATGCAGGACAGTTTTTACAATACATCCGAAGGCTTAAATAAAATAAATATCGCGCGTGAGACAATACAAAACTCAAAAGGCGCTCTTTATACCGAGGCTGACAGCGCTTTAAACGCCATGGGTGAGTTAAGCGAGTCTCTCGAAAAATACAACGGGCATTTTGATACTGCAATAAACGCCGTAAATGACATAAATAGAGATTTAAACACCGTAAATGACTCTATACAATATTTTACATCTACACTTGAGGATATAAAAGAAGTTTCCGAAAATATAAAAACCGATATAGATGCCATTGATGAATTGCTTACTACAGCCGATGAAGACAGCGAAAAATGGAACAAAACACTTGAAAGCCTTTCAAGTAATCTTGACAAACTGTCAAAAAATAAAGACTCTCTAAATGCTTATTTAAAAGGCTTATCATCCGCAAGCAAAAATTTAGCAACATCTCTTGACACTTTATCAAGCGATGGTAATGTGAGATATATTTCAGACAATCTTATGAACTCGTTTGGAGAAGGTGATGTAAACTCTGGCGGTATATGGGCAGTGCTTTACTCAATACAGTATCTGTCTTCAGATTTAAGCGCTTTAAGTAATAACGTAGGCAATATATGCGGACTTATAGCCGATTACGACAACAAACCAAACAATTTTGATATTACACAGCTTTCAGCGGATTTATCTGATTTATCAAAATTGTCACAAAATATTATAAACAATATATACTCTCATAGCGATGATTTTCATAATATTTTGTCAAACTCAAGCGAATTAACAAATATAATTTCTGACGCGAGCCAAAAATCTCAAACCACACTTGAGTCGATAAATAAGACTGTTGACACCGCAAATAAATATAAAAGCGAATTAGAAAAACTTATATCTGACAGCAAAACTACTGTTGAAAAAACAAACAACAGCGTAATAACATTAAAAAACTTTATGTCAAAATTAAAGGATATGTTGCAAAATGCCGGCGAAGATTTTAATAGCGGCACTGATGAAACTTTAAACGGAGTTATAGACTCACTTTTACAGTCAATAACAGCTCTTTCTCAAACAGATGTTATAAAAAATTCCAAAGATACAATAAAAGAACTTGCCGAACAAAAATGGGACGAATATACAGGAGAAGACAATAACGCACTTAATATAGACTCAAGCCTTCCGCCGCTGTCGTTTACATCAGCTCAAAATGAAAGTCCTCAAAATATACAAATTATTTTAAGGACTGATGAAATTAAACACAATGATGATACAGAAGCACCAGATATAAATGAAGATATAGAGGCATCGGGAACAATATTTACAAGAATTATAAGCGTATTTAAAAAACTGTTTAACTCTATAATTAGTTTGTTTAAATAAAATAATTACAACCACGCAGTATGCGTGGTTGATTTAAATTTATAAATTTATTTGCCCTAATTTGTTTCAATAAAGCGAGCGTAGTCACATTAGTTTCCGCACTCAATACTTATTTCATTAAACAGAGCAAGTATGTCGTTTACACCTGTGTTTTGTTTTTCATAACCGGCTTTATCAATAACAATATCGCCTTTGTGCATCATTATAAGTCTGCTGCCATACTCAACAGCATACCTCAAATTATGTGTAACCATAACTGTCGTTATATTTTTTTCTTTTACAATAGAGTCTGTAAGTTCCATTATAAGGTCGGCTGTTTTTGGGTCAAGTGCCGCTGTATGCTCATCAAGTATAAGAAATTTTATAGGTGTCATTGTAGCCATTAAAAGCGCCATAGCCTGTCTTTGCCCTCCCGAGAGAGCGCCCACTTTTACATGCAGTTTGTCCTCAAGCCCCAAATTTAGTCTTTTTAACTGCTCTTTATAAAAATTTACACGGCTTTTTGTTATTCCAAGCCTTAAATTATATTTTTTAGCCTTATTGTCAGCTATAGCCATGTTCTCAAGTATAGTCATATCAGGGCAAGTACCCATTGATGGGTCTTGATAAACCCTTCCTATATCTTTATACCTTAAATACTCCTTTTTTTGAGTTATGTTCTCACCATTCATTATTATTTCGCCGCCGTCAACATATGCACTTCCGCATATAATATTAAGCATTGATGTTTTACCCGAACCGTTAGAGCCCACAACAGATACAAATTCACCATCATTTATATTTATATTAAATCCTTTAAAAAGACACATTTCATTTATAGTACCTATGTTATAATATTTGTCAATGTTCTTAAGCTCAAGCACTTTTTTTCACCTTCTTTTTCCTGTCCATAGTTATTATAAGTATTATAAGGAATAAAAACGCTGTTATAAATTTCATGTCAGTAGCACTCATACCTTGTGATATTGCTAAAGCCACACAGCCTTTATACAAAACAGAACCTATTATTACAGCACTTGTAGCTTTAACAAAAGATACATTCTTAAAAACATTAGTGCCTATTATTACATTAGCAAGACCTATAACAACAGTACCTGTACCCATTGATATATCAAAAAACCTTTGCTGCTGGCACATTATCGAGCCACTCATGGCAACAAGACCATTAGCTATCGCAAGCCCCACTATTTTAACAAGCCCAATATCTTTAGCCAAATTAGTAACAAGTGTTTCATTATTTCCAACGGCTCTCAAAAGAAAACCGCTTTTGGTATTAAGATAAGCGTCAAGAGCTAATTTTGATACAATAGCTAATACAAAAGCTATAATAACTGTTTGATAAGCGCTTAATGTTACTGGAAATATAGAATTTAAAACAGCATTGTCAAAAACAGTGCTTTGGTTAAAAAGCGGAACATTGGCTTTTCCAGCAATTCTAAGATTTATACTGTAAAGAGCAGTCATCATTATAATCCCGCTTAAAAGGTCTCTTACCTTAAATTTAACGTGTATAATTCCAGTAAGCATGCCAACAAACATTCCAACACCAAATGATACAATTAAAGCAAGATATGGGTTTACTCCTGCCGTAAGCATAACAGCCGTTACAGCCGCCCCAGCCGGAAAACTTCCGTCAGTTGTAAGGTCTGGAAAATCCAGTATTTTATAAGTTATATAAACTCCAAGAGCCATTATTCCGTATATAAACCCTTGTTCAAGCACACCTATCAGTATACCCATATCTTTTGTCTCCCCTTTTATTTAAAAAATTAATTACTCTCCTATTGTGTTAAATGTTTCAACAGCTGTAGCGGCATAATCAGCGTCAACAGTTATATTAAGTTTTTCAGCTACTGCTGTGTTTAAATATAAACCGCACTCTGTAATAAGCTCATATTTCATTTCACTTGCCTTGCTTTCTCCTCTTAAAACCTTAGCCGCCATTCTTCCCGTTTGCTCTCCAAGACTTACAAATTCCAATCCCTCAGCAGCAAGACAGCCATTTTTAACCTGCTCTATTTCAGAACCAAAAACAGGTATATTTGCCTCAGTAGCTTTTGATACTTCCGTAGCAAGCCCCTGAACAACTGTATTGTCTGTAAGATTTGTTATACAATCAACTTTAGTTAAAATATTATCCATAGCAAGAGGTACATCGGCTATTGTGCTTATTCCAACTGTCTCAAGTGAAAAACCATATTTTCCAACAAGCGCCTCATAATCTTTAATAGCCGATTCCGAGTTTACTTCACTTGTTGTGTAGAGTATTCCTATTGTTTTAGCATCTGGAAGTATTTTTCTTATCATCTCAAGCTGTGCCTCAACAGGAAGTTTATCACTCGTGCCTGTTATATTTCCAACAGGTGTGCCGTCCTCATTAGCAAGTCCCGCCATTACAGGGTCTGTAATAGCAGTATAAATTACAGGTATTTCTGTTTTCATAGTGGCGTTATAAGCGCTTGCCGCTGAAGGAGTAGCTATTGCGCAAATCATATCAACATTCTCCGAAACAAAGTTGTTTGCTATTTGTCCCGCTGTACCAGTATCAGCCTGTGCATTCTCATATATAATCTCAAGATTTTCGCCCTCAATAAATCCCTCTTCGGCAAGACCTTTTAAAAATCCCTCACGGCAATTATCAAGCGAACCATGCTCCGCAAACTGTGATATACCTATTTTATATACTTTATCTTCTGTTTGAGATGAAGCCGAAGAACTTATCCCGTTACTTGAAGAACCTGATTGAGATGTTGATGAATTAGACGCTCCACATCCTGTAACTGCCAACGCTAAAATTAAAATAGTTGATAATATCCCTTTTTTCATTAAAATCCTCTCCTTTTAAATTATGTTTTTAAAAACTTATTACTAAACCATAACAAAGTTTGATTTTGAACCATAAAAAAACGCCTCAAACATATTGTTTGAGACGGTTAATCCGTGGTGCCACTCAATTTGCCAATTCAAAAAATTGACCACTTTAATGTACATTCATACATTTTCTTTTGGTAACGGGTAGAAAACACCCGTCAGGCACTACTAAGAGAACTCTTTTCGTCCTGCCCTCCAAAGTCCATTCGTACTTATGGGAAATACCGCCATTCCACCACCGGCGACTCTCTTTAAAATCCTTCACAAGCCTACTCTTCTTTGTCATTGGTTTTAACAAAATTCATTTTAGCACTTGACTAAAAAAAAGTCAATACTAATTTTTAAAATTTTAATTTTTTAAGCCATGTTATGATACCTTCCCAAAAACGTTTTTGTTCTCTCGTTATTAGAGCTAAACATCTCATCTGGTGTCATCTCTTCAACAATAACACCTTTTTCCATAAATATAATACGATTAGACACCTCTTTGGCAAAATTCATCTCATGTGTAACTATAACCATTGTCATATGCTCTTTAGCCAGAGCGCGTATTACTTTTAAAATTTCAATAGTAAGCTCTGGGTCTAACGCACTTGTTGGCTCATCAAAAAACAATATTTTAGGGTTCATGCAAAGCGCTCTTGCTATTGACACTCTTTGCTGTTGTCCGCCTGATAACTGAAAAGGATAATAATCCGCTTTATCAGTAAGCCCAACTTTTTCAAGCAGTGCTTTAGCCTGTTCAAACACCTCTTTTTTATTTCGTTTTTGAACATGTATAGGCGCGTCAGTTATATTTTTAATAACAGAATAATGCGGAAAAAGATTAAAATTTTGAAAAACAAGCCCAAATTTAGAGTTTATATATTTCGCTTCTTTTCCCTTAGCATAAATAACATTTTTGTTATTATCAGTATAAGCTGCTTTTTGCCCCATATATATAATCTCGCCGCCATTTATACTTTCAAGCATTGTGGCACATCTTAATATTGTACTCTTTCCCGAACCGGAGGGACCTATTATAGAAAGTATTTCGCCTTCAGACACCGAAAGAGATATATCTTTAATTACCTCTAAATCCCCAAATTTTTTATTTATATGGTTCATCTCAAGTATTTTCAAAACTTTATACCTCCTTATCTGTAATAGCTTAGTTTGTTTTCAATTTGTTCCATAAAAGTCGCCACAACAAAATTAAAAATATAATAAAATATCGCCGCCACTATAAAAGGCATAAATGTAGACTCTTTAGCCACAATTTGTTTAGCTATACTAAACATTTCCATATACGCAAGCGAAAACGCCAAAGATGTATCTTTAACAAGAGTTATAACCTCGTTTGTAACAGACGGAAGTATACGTTTTATAACTTGAGGAAGTATTATTTTTATAAATGTCTGTTTTTTTCCATAGCCCAATATACGTGCCGCCTCATACTGTCCAACAGGCATAGATTCTATTCCCGAGCGGAAAATCTCGGCAAAATACGCGGCATAATTTATTGCAAAACCTATAATTATAGCCGGAAACCTAAAAGACTTTATATTCATTCCAAAAAGCAAAAAAGGGCTGTAATAAACTATCATAAGCTGAAGCATAAGCGGTGTGCCCCTCATAATAGATATGTATACTTTTACTATATTCCTTAAAGTATTGTTTTTAGACATTCTTCCAAAAGACACAAAAAGCCCTAAAGGAAGTGATAAAACTATTGTCCACAAAAATATTCCCATTGATTTTAACATTCCGCTTCCAAGCTGAAAAAGTATTGTAGAAAAAGACATATATTTTTTCTCCCCTTTAACAAAAACCGCCGTACAAAAGCACGGCGGACAGTGCAAACTACAATCCTTTTGTGGGTTTAGCCCACACACCCGCTTTTTTTCAAAAAAGCGAGCCAAAAAACTTTAAATAACATTTTTAAATTGTGAAAATAAAAAATTTAACTTTTTAAATTTTTTATTTAGCCTCAAGACAAAGCAAATCAGAAATATCGTATTTTTCGGCAAGTTCAGCTACTTTTCCATTATCTGTAAGTATTTCAATGTCTTTATTAACTATATCACAAAGTTCTGTGTTTCCCTTTTTAAAACCTATAGCGTATTGTTCTGAGTTAAGCACCTCATCAAGTATTTTAAAGCCCTCGCCTCTTGTTTTTAACTGATAATTAGCAACACCTATATCCATAGCAACAGCGTCTATCGAGCCAGCTTGAAGTTCAACAAAAGAGCTGTTATAATCTGGAAACTCCTGTAAAGAGGCAAATGTATCCGCTAAAGCCTTTTGTCCACCCTCCTCATCGCTTTGAAGAAGAGTAAGTGCCGCCGATGCTGCCTGTACTCCGACTGTTTTTCCAGAAAGGTCGCTTAAAGAGTTTATTCCAGAATCCTCCGCAACAACCATAACCTGACTATTATCAACATAAGGAATAGAGAAAGTATAGTCGTCTTCACGCCCATTCATTGTAAATCCATTCCATATACAGTCTATAGCACCCGAGTTAAGCTGCATATCTTTACCGTCCCAATTTATAGGAGTTTTAACAAGTTCCCAGCCCTCAAGTTCACATACAGCCTCCGCAAGCTCAAGGTCAAAACCAGTATACTCGCCGTTATCGTCCATGTATCCATAAGGCGGATACTCAGCGTCAAAACCAACTGTAAAAGTCTTTTTCTCACTGTCAGTATTCTCCTTTTGTGACGAGCTTGATGATGAAGCCGCACTTGAACTTGATGAACTTCCGCCAGAGTTTGAACTACTGGAATCACCGCAAGCACTAAAACCAAAAACGGCGCATACAGCCATTAATAATATCAAATATTTCTTCATAATAAATAGAGCCCCCTCTTAGAATATCAATTTTCACTTTGTTACTGTGCTAAACTAAAGTACAAAAGCATAATACCACAAAATACTCTACCCGTCAAGAAATTTATACCCAAAACAATATTTCAAATAATTTAGCATACATAATTTTTATTTCGCAATTCTTTGCCTTACAGCCTCATACATAAGTATCGCCGCTGCTATTGAAGCATTTAAACTTTCTGCTTTTCCCAACATAGGTATTTTAATCAAATTATCACATTTATTGGCTGTACTTTCACTTATACCATTCGCCTCATTACCTATTACAAATGCTGCCGAATTTTTTAAATTGTACTCGTAAAGCGTTTTTTTACCTTTAAGGTGAGCCGCATATAAATTAACATTCTCATTTTTTAAAACATCAATACAATAATCAATATCTATATCAGCTATAACAGGTATATGAAAAACAGAACCCATTGTTGAACGCAGAACTTTGCTGTTGTATAAATCCACACAGCCCTTTGATAAAAATACAGCGTTTACTCCACAGGCGTCAGCTGTTCTTATTATAGTACCCAAATTTCCTGGGTCGCTTATATTTTCGGCTACTATAAAAAGCCCGTTTTTATTTTTAACTATTTTTTCTATTTCAAAATTCTTTTTTCGGCAAACAGCCAATATTCCTTGAGGAGTTTCCGTATCTGAAAAATCATTAAAAACTTTATTATCAAAAATATACGTATTACTTCTATTTTCATACAAAATAGTTGAGTTTTTATTTACAAAACTTTCCGAAAAAGCATAAAACTCAATCTCATAATCACATGGTATCTCATTTACAAACCTTGTTCCTTCAACCACAAACATACAATGTTCTTTTCTTGCTTTTCTTTCTTTTAAAGCCCTAATCAACTTTGCTATTTTGTTAGTTCCCATTTGCGCCATAATCAAATCACCCTAAAGATTTTAACATAAACGCTGTATACTTTACAATATTGTTGACTTGATAACATAATAATAATTATAATTAAGTTTGTTATATTTTGCTTTTTTATATATTTGGGGGAAAACTATGTCTGACGTTACAGTTTTAAATTTAGGAAAAACACCGGCTACAACAGTTTTAAAACTATCATGGCCGGCTATAACCGAACAGTGTTTAATATCTATGGCAAGCCTTATAGATACAGCAATGGTTAGCTCTTTAGGTCCAAGCGCTACAGCTGCAGTAGCTATAAATGTATCAACAATATGGCTCTTAGAAGGTTTTAGTACAGCTTTAAGCGCTGGCTTTATGTATGTTATAGCCCACTCTTTAGGAGAGAGAAAAGTAACTTATGCCAAAAGAGCCGTAAGAGAGGCTTTAACCTCAACAATTATACTTGGGCTTATACTAACACTAATAGTAGAGCTTATGTCACCATTTTTGTGTACATGGCTTGGCGGCGCTGACGAGATATATCAAAGCGCAAGGAGTTATATATCTATAATAGGTTTTGGCATGCTCTTTAAATCACTTACAATAGTGCTTTCTTCTATATTGCGCGCCGCTGGAAACACAAAAATTCCGCTTAGAATAAATATAATATCAAATCTTGTAAATATAATTGGTAATTTTTTTCTTATATATGGTACAAGGCAAATTTATTTATCACAAACAAGTTTTACAATATTTGGCGCCAATTTGGGAGTATCTGGTGCGGCTTACGCCACAACTTTTTCTCACATTGTGTCTTGTGTGCTTTTACTTGTTTCAATTTACATAGCCCAAACACCAATAAAATTAAGAATAAAGGGAGATTACAGAATTACAAAAAGCCTTCTGTCACGTGTGCTCAAAATTAGTTTTCCTGTTGCCGCCGAAAGAACAGCGCTGTGTTTTGGTCAAATAGCTCTTACAAAAATACTCTCAAGCGTAGGCACAATAGCCCTCGCTGTACACCAGTTGGCTAATCAGTGCGAAAGTATTATGTATCTTCCGGCTTATGGCTTTGCCTCGTCAGCCACAACATTAATAGGTCAGTCTTTAGGCGCTAAAGAATTTAAAAAAACAGACGCTTTTGCTAAAACGCTTTTTATTATAAATACAATATTTATGGTTGCTCTTTGTGTTCCAATATTTATATTTTCAAAAAATATAATATCGCTGTTTACACCAAGTACCGAGACAATAGCTTTAGGAAGCATAGCACTCAAAATAAATGCCGCTACCGAACCATTATTTACCCTTACTGTTGTAATGGGCGGTATATGCCGTGGCTCAGGAGATGTTAAATTTCCCCTTATACTGTCACTTTGTGGAATTTGGCTTTTAAGAATAATACCAGCATACATAATAACAAACATATTTGCTTTTGGTATAATAGGCATTGAGCTTGCTGTTGGGTTTGATGTTTCAATAAGAGGACTTATATGTATACTTCGCCTTAAAAGTGGAAAATGGAAACCGTCTTACACTATAGCAGATAATTCAAAAATAGCGTGAGTTTTACGACTCACGCCTTTTTATACTTAAATTAGTTATTGTTTTTAGCAGCATTGTTTGCCATATGGTCATATTTTGCGTAAAAACTTGTTTTTTCTTTTGCTTTTATCACACACAATCACTTATTGTAGTTTAAAAGTGACTATTTATATAATGTTTTTAATAAGACTATGTTTCCATTACAGTTAAGTGAAAGCAATTATCATCAAGTATTGTGGTTGAAAGTCTCAATGTTTATTTGCCAGCCAATATACACTCTGGTACAGGGTGAGTTTTTTCCCAAACTTCACCGCGGTAAATAGGCACTTCTTTTGGCGCGTCTACAAAAACTTTTATTCCCATTTTGCTTTCCTCAACTTTAACTACAATGTTCTCTCCTATAACAATGTATTGTCCTGATTTTATTCCCAAAGATAACACGTTAAAACCTCCTTGTATCGGCACAAATATGTATGTAATTACATAAATTTGTTGTAAAAGACTCTCAATTTTAGCTATTGTTTATACTAACTTCTCATAATAATAATTATAGGAAGCAAATTGACCTAAAACTCGAAAAAATATATAAAAAACTTATAAAGAATAGCTTAATTATAAATTTTTTTTGACGATACGAATATTATAAGGGTTGCTCTAATGCTAAAAACATCTTTCTGCTTCCTATAATTATTATTATAAGAAGTTACATTCAAAAACCCTTTGACTTCAAGAGGTTTTTAATTAAAATGTACATAATTAAAAACCACGCAAATACGTGGTTTTTCTCCAAAAACTTAACAAAAAAATATATTTATAAAATAAAGCACGACACAGCTAATATAAATCAATTAACCATGCCGCGTTATTATATAATTAAATTTGTTTTATTAACACTTTAAGCTAAAAAATCAAATTTTGTTCCCATGCCTTTTTCTAAAGCTATTTTATACAAAGCCGCTGCTGTAACATTGTCTTGTATAGCCATTCCAACCGTGTCAAATATTGTTATTTCATAGTCATTTTCACGTCCAGGCTTTTCACCAAGTATAATTTCACCTATTTCGGCATGTATATCCTCCACTTTTATAAATCCTTCTTCAATGGCATGGTGAGTCTCTCCATTTTTAATACAAAGTTTTATTGAGTCGTTTACAACTTTAGCGCCTTTGTATGTGTCAGCAAACATTTCCTGTTTGTCAGGCATGTCAGCCCCTATATTTACAATATGCGTTCCCGGTTTAATCCATTCTTTTTTTACAATGGCTCCTTTTCGTCCTATAGTTGTTGTTACAACTATGTCAGCGTTTCTTACACCTTCTTCTGGCGATGCGCATGGATGAAAAGCGGCGTCAATTTCTTTTGACATATCATATATATAACCGTTTATTTCCTCGTCAGAGTATCCCCAAACATAAATATCCGTAAGTTTTCTTACTCTTGATATAGCTCTTAACTGCCTTCTTCCTTGGTTTCCAGCACCTATAACACAATATTTGGACGCGTCTTTTCTGGCTAAATATTTAACCGATATAGCCCCCGCCGCCGCTGTACGGCAGCCGGTAATCCATGTGCCATCCATTATACATTTTAAATAACTTGTGTCAGCCTCATAAAGAAATACCATGTTCATACCTGTAGGAAGACCCAGCTTTGGGTTATCCTGATAACCGCCCGATGATGATTTTATTGATATGTATCCACCACCCATATCAAGACCGCCTTTAAAATCAAAACCAGAATGAGTCCCTGGCTTAACTATTGTCATAAAATCCGGCTGTACAACAAGCCCTTTGTTAAAAGAGCGGTATCCTTCCTCAACATATTCCAATATAGCGTCAATGTCAATTATACTTCCAACCTCACTTTTGTTAAGAATTAATGTTTCCATAAATACCCTCCTGTTATTTCTCACCTTTTAATCTAATGCCTTCTACTTCCTCATCATTATATATTTTTCCAAGTTTGTCTATGTCATAATTTCCAGATGTAAGCACAGC
Source organism: uncultured Eubacteriales bacterium (assembly GCA_949743655.1). GTDB lineage: Bacteria > Bacillota > Clostridia > Lachnospirales > Anaerotignaceae > Neoanaerotignum_A. The sequence goes on along the minus strand of CATJUP010000111.1, from coordinate 13,775 downwards.
GCAAACTTTCTCATCTTTTCTTACATCAATCAAACCGTCCATAAGTGCTGCTATAACTACTGCGGATGTAGGCTCGGCTATAAGTTTGGCCTTGTTGGCTATAAGTTTAACAGCGTCTTTTATAGACTGCTCTTTTACAACAACAATGTCGTCAACATATTTTTCTATTATAGGGTATGGATTATCTCCTGTACTTCCGCAAGTAATTCCATCAGCCAAAGTATCCTCACTTACCATACTTACTTTTTTGCCCTCTTTACGGCTTTGATAATAAGCACAGCTTGCCGCCGCCTGAACGCCTATTACTCTTATTTTTGGGTTAGTTTCTTTTATAGCTGTGGCTATACCGCTTATAAGTCCGCCGCCACCTATAGGAACAAGTACTGTCTCAACATCATTTAAGTCTTCCATAATCTCAAGAGCTATAGTTCCTTGACCTGCCATTACATAATAATCTTCATATCCATGTACTATTGTGTATCCGTGCTCCTCAACTTCCTGTTTTACTTTTTTCCATCTTTCAGCATAAAGTCTGTTCCACAATATTACATTAGCACCCATATCTCTGGCGTTTTTTACTTTTATATGCGGCGTGTCATCTGGTACAATTACCGTAACAGGAACATTTAACATTCTTCCAGCATAAGCACAGGCTTGTGCGTGATTTCCTGATGAACTTGTTATTATTCCCTTTTCAAGTTCTTCTTTACTTAATAAAAGTGTTTTGCTAAGAGCCCCTCTAAGTTTAAAAGCTCCTGTTATTTGTAACATTTCTGGTTTTAAATAAAGCTCACATCCTACAAAATCATCCATGTTACTTTCTCTTAAAATCGGTGTATGACGAATATATTTTTTAATCCTCTCATGTGCCTGTTTAATATCGTTAATATTTACTCCTGTTTTTTCCATAACAAACGCCCCCTGTTTTGATAAGTATAAGCTAACACTGTTTTTATATAAGTTATGTCTTTTTGATTATATAGGCATTATATATCATATTAAAAAGCTGTACAAATATCAAAATATATACCAAAACACATAACAAATTGTTATATCTAAATTGTTAAATTATAACGCCGTTAATATCTTTTCAACTAACTCTTTGGCATATTTAGATAATATATGTTCGTCCTCAATTATGTATCCAAGTATAAAATATGTGTCCTCGCCCTCTATAGGAAGACTTTTTATATTATACTGTTTTCTGCTGTCATAATTTAAGTTTATACCAATATCAACTAAATCCGTTTTAAGCAAAAAATTTATAGACAAATGCTCACTGTTTGTATATATAATCTGCTGCAGCGATTCTGAGTTTATAACACCAAGACTTATATGCTCAAGTCCGTTTTCTATTGAGAAGAAATCATCAAATCCCCTTACATACCTCAAATTTAAAAGTTCTTCAAACGATATTGAGTTTCTATTGTACAGTGGTGAGTTTTCTCCCACATATATACAGGCTTTAAGTTTTTTAAGTTTAACAAAATTAAGTTTTTTTGGCATAATTATATTTAAAAACGCTTTAAGTCGTTTTTGAGATACATACAAAATACCCATTTCAGAAACACCATGTTCCACTTGCCCCACTATTTCCTCAACAGTACCTTGACGGTGTCTTATATTTATGTCACTGTTATTTTTATAAAGCTCCACAAGAAGACTTGCTATAAAATTACTTTGGTAAGTAGATAAATAAAAAGTATTACGCCTTTCCTCCTGTCTTGTAGCTTTTATAAGTTCTGTGTTTTTTATTATATTTGAGGCGTATTCATATATTGATTTTCCATAAGGCGTAAGTTTAATTCCACGGCTTGTTCTTTCAAAAAGCTGTCCCGCAAGTTCATTTTCAAGCGAACGTATAACTTTACTCATATTTGGCTGAGAAGTATATAATTTCTCAGCCGCTTTACTAAGACTTCCGCACTCACTAGCCGCTATAAAAAACTCAAGCTGTTTTAATTCCATTTATATCCCTCACATTTGTGGTTAAAATTATAAAAAATTAGTAATAAAGAAGCATTTCTTATAGCTTTTAAACAACCGATTAAATCTGTCACTATAAAATTGTATGGGTATCTGGTGTTTTGGTTTGGTATAAAATTTACGATATTAGCTTGTATAATTAAAAAAATAAAATATAAAACTAAAATATTACTTTGGTTTGTAAAATAAATAAATGTATATAATTTAATATTTCCAAAAAATAATCCAGTTTTTATTCCTAAACCAATAAAGCACAAAATTAGTACAATGTGAATATATTTAGTAATTTTATTCAAATTCATTTGGCATTCCCTTTAATTTAGATTATAAAAACACATTAATTATATGTTCATAATAACTTTTTTAAAAAATTATGTCAATTAACCATTTAAATAAAGAAATTACAGAGTATATAAATTGTATTTTTTAATGTAACACATACACGACTGTTTTGATTTGTACAAATATTTTATTATTTTAATTATACTATTAATTCAACATTTGTGAAATAAAAATAGTTCCTTATTTTTTAATAAGGAACTATTTTTATTGTCTTAATTTTATTTTATATAAGTCCGCATTTTTTAAACGCCTGCTCAAAATCCGCTATTAAGTCCTCAGCATCCTCAAGACCTACACTTAATCTAAAAAATCCCTCTTTATAAATATCAGGATAATGCGGAAGTTTGTCGCTGTTTTTATCATAATAAACAATTAAACTTTCTATATCACCAAGTGAAACAGCGTGAGTAACAAGTTCCAGTGAATTTAAAAATTTAGTATGAGTTTTCTCATCGCCTTTAATGTCAAAAGCGAGCATTCCAGAATATTCTCCACACATATATTCTTTAGCAAGCTCGTGCTGAGGGTGACTTTTTAAACCTGGATACCATATAAATCTTGTAGCAGGACTTTTTTCAATATATTCCGCCAATTTAAGTGCAACGGCACTGTGCTGTTTCATTCTTATAGGAAGTGTGGTAAGCCCCCTATTTATAAGCCATGCATTAAATGGACTTAATACGCCTCCAAAATTTACCATGGCGTTTTCTTTTATTAATTCAATAATTTCTTTGTTTCCCATTACACAGCCTCCAAGGGCATCTCCATGACCATTTATATATTTTGTCATGCTATGTATTTCTATGTCAGCGCCTCTTTTTAAAGGATATATACTAATAGGTCCAGCAAATGTAGCATCTACAGAAAGAAGCGCTCCATTATTATGAGTCATATTTGATATTTCTTCAATGTTGCTAATTCCTGTAGTTGGGTTGCCTGGCGTTTCGATATGTACAAGTTTTGTGTTTGGTCTAATAGCTTTACGTACAGCCTCTGTGTCTGTAGAGTCCACAAATGTCACTTGAATATTGTAATTTTCCGGAAGAATTTTTCTAAACAAAATATTTGTGGCACTGTAACATACTTCCGAAACAATAGCATGTTCTCCCGTTTTAACAAACATCATAAAAACAGCAGCAAGCGCCGCCACACCACTACTAAAAACAGCGCAGTCCTCAGCACCAGAAAGAGCACACAGTTTATCCTGAAGAACCGCTTGATTTATATTTCTGTTTCTTGCATAAATATTGCTGTTAATACCGCTCCAATCAACAGGTGAACCGTCTGTCGGTATTCTATAATTGGAAGTCATATATATAGGCTCGTTAATAGCCCCAAACGCGTCATCTTTTCTTGCTCCAGCATGTATAGCCTTAGTTTGAGCTTTTACATTATATTTTATAAAACTCCTCCTATTTTGATACAAAACTTATGTTTCAAACATGTATTTTTCTAAATTATACATCAACAATTTTAATATGTAAAATTAATAGTTTTTATTTTTTCTATCAATAATATTAATTATAAATTTGTTCAAAATATTAAACGAACAAAATTATTGATTGAAAAAAAATTATTTTTAGTTTATTATAAATTAAAATGTAATTTGGAAATGGATGATATTGAATATGGAAATAAGAAATTTATCAGCGTTTTTGCAAGTTGCCACTACAAAAAATTTTACACAGTCGGCTCTTATACTTGGTTACTCCCAGTCTAACATAAGCATGCAAATCCAGCAGCTTGAAACTGAACTTGGTGTTCCTTTATTTGACAGAATAGGAAGACACATAACTTTAACTCATTATGGTCAAGAACTACTTCCTTATGCACACCAAATTGTTTCTACAGCTTTAAAAATGCAAAACTTAAAAAGAACCGATGAAAGTTTATGCGGCACATTAAAAGTTGGAATGACTTATTCTATATTTGAAATTCTTTTTAAAAATACAATCGAAAAATATCACTCTCGTTTTCCTAATGTAAATGTTGAACTTAGACTTGATGACGCCACATTGCTTTTAGAAGCCCTAAAAAATGGGCAATTAGATATAGCTTGTCTCATATATAATCAAGCAGAAAAATCAAATTGGAACTGTTTATACTCTCAGCCATGCCAAATATCTCTAATATCAAACAAATACAAAGGTTTAGGTCTAAAAGAAAATATTAGTGTTAGCGATATAGCTAAAGAGGAATTTATACTTATGGAAGATAGAGCCTCATATAATATACTTTTCCACAACTGGCTGTCATACAACAATATTGAGCCAAAAGTATTTTTAAAATTACAAAGTACAGAAATGGCAAGAAAATTGGTTGAAACTGGCAACTATTTATCTGTACTGCCATTTTACACTGTAAGCCAGCACATAAACAATGGTAATATAAAAATTCTTGAGCTTCCAGATTTTAATTTAACTCAATATGTTCAGGTAATAACATATAAGTCAAAAGTATTAACTCCACAAATAAGCGGCTTTTCCGAAGAAATAAAGCCATTTTTAGATTTCTTTTTGTTGCGGTAGTATTTTTTATTATACAACAAAAACCGCTTTAAACAGCGGTTTTTAACTTATAACTTATTTTTTAATATTTATATTGAGTAATTTATTATATTCTGATATAGCAGTAGTTACATCAGTATTTGGTCCAATATGCGCTCTTGTCCAAACATTATATGGCTTTACCAAACTTGATAAATTCCAAACCCATATAAACTGTGTATTAGCACCTGCCTCTTGAAACGCCTTTAAAGTTTTAGCTGTAAACAGACCATTTGGATATACATAAAAACGTTCATGCTTTCCTAAATTCTCATCAATAACATCCCATGCTAAATTAAAGTTTTTAACCATTTCTTCCTCTGATGAGTTTATTGCTGGCTCATGATTTTTTCCATGAAGTCCCACATATACAAGCCCTGAATCCTCCATTAATTTTAACTGTTCCCAACCTAAAAATTTACTTCCACAATGATAAGTAGGTAAATTTTGTGTGTAATCAGTTATTATGTAAACTTCCGCTTTTATATTATATTTATGTAGTATAGGAAACACCATTTCATAAAAAGATGTATATCCATCATCAAATTGTATTATAATTGGTTTTTCTGGAAAATTATCACTGTTTTCACAATTATTTAAAAAATTATATAAATCGCTTGTAAATATAGGTGTATACCCATTTGCTATAAGTGTTTTTACATCATTTTCAAATTTATCACAACTTATTTTCCACTCTGTTACATTGGCAGTGTCCTCTGTAATATCGTGATAAGTAATAACAGGACAAACTACATTTTGATTATATGGGTTTTGTCCTGCATAAGCTGTTGACGCAGCAATAAACACAGTAAAAAAACATAATACAATCAATTTTCTCATTACAAAAATCTCCTTTTTTATATAAAATCTTCATTTTTTTATTTATATATATAATAAAACTTTAAAAACATAATAACAAGTATTTTTCACTCAAAATAAAATTTTTTGTAAAATAAAAAGCCCTTATATATCAAAACATAAAGGCTTTTTATAAATAATATTTTATTTTTTCTCAAAAATATCGCAAACCATTTTGTAACTTTCAGGAGTTCCTATATCATAACACTCCTCTTTAAACTCATAAGCGTATACATTTTTTTTGTTGTAAAGCCAAACAACAAAATTTCCTGGTGCGTCAGGTTTATTACCCTCCTCAATATATTTTTCAAACAACGGTACGGTTTCCCTTTTGTATATATATGTTGCATAAACCACATTGTTTGACTTTGGGTTTTCGGGTTTTTCTTCAACATCAATTACTTTAGAGTCATTATCTAAAAGCGCCACACCAAACTGTTTAAGCATTTCTTTATTATTAAATACTTTTACACACACACAGTCGCTGTTCTTTTGTTTAAAAAACCTATAATACTCCGCCAAATTATAAGTAAAAAGATTGTCGCCGGCAATTATCATAACATCATCGTCAATATTTTTTTCTTTTATTGTGTATAATATGTCACCTATAGCCCCGCGCCTTGTTTCTTCGCTCTCGGTTTTGTCATCAATTATGGATATTGGCTTTGATGAATTATGTTCTTCAGCCCATTTTTCAAACTGTTCCACAAATTTATGGTTTGTTATAACATAAATCTCATCTATATCATCTATAGTTTCTATCTGGTCAACTATATAATCAGCTATAGCTTTACCATTAACTGGCAAAAGCGCTTTAGGCGTATTAATTGTAAGTGGATAAAGCCTTGTGGCATATCCGGCTACAAGTAATATAGCTTTCATTTGTATTCCTCCATTCCATAACAGATGTAACTCTTTGTACAAATAATCTTATGTGAAATTAACTCTTTTATATATTTTTTACTCAAAATACGCTTTTCTCACAATATCAATATTGTTAGGAAGTTTTACTTTAAGCTCCTTTTTATACATATAATTTAACACACCCTCATTTTGGTCAAAAACTATGCGGTTAGCGTATAAAAACTGATTGTTAAGACCATACTTTTCACGTACTATTCTGTTTACACGCTCGTCACCATATTTTCTGTCACCAACAACTTGATAGCCCATAGATTTTAAATGAGCCCTTATTTGATGTGTTTTTCCGGTTATAAGCTCTACTTCCAAAAGCGAAAAACCATTTTTTACACTTATAGGCTTTATATTTGTAAATACTTTTTCTGCTCCCTCAATTTGCTTTTTAAGTATTTTTACGCTGTTTGTATTTTCGTCTTTTATATGATAGCCAAAGAACTCTTTTTTTTCTCTAACCTCACCATGTACCATAGTTATATAAAACTTACGTATTTTTCTTTGGGCTATGGCTTTATTTAATGCTTGGGCAAACACAATATTTTTTCCCGCCATAACTATACCGCCAGTGTTTGTGTCAAGTCTATTACAAACTGCTGGTGTAAAAGCCGCCTTATCATTAGGGTTATACTCACCTTTTTGGTATAAATAATATATAATTTGGTCAACAAGTGTGTTTTTATTTTCAGCTTTATTTGGATGAGTTAAAACTCCGGCTGGTTTATCAACAACCAAAATATCGTCATCCTCATAAACTATACCAAAATGTCTTTGCGCCTCATTTATTTTTTTTGTTTCTGATAAAGAGTTAATTGTCTCTTCTGAAAAATACACGCTTAAAATGTCATTCTCATTTAATATCTCATTTCCTTCAGCTCTTTTACCATTTAGCTTAATTCTTTTTTTTCTAAGCATTTTGTATATAAAAGACTTTTGAGCTCTATTAAAATATCTAAAAAGAAATTTGTCAAGTCTTTGTTCTTTTTCTTTACAGCTTATTTTAATTTCTTTCATTTCTTATCTCTCTTAATTATGCAGCCAGCTTAAATAAGCATTTATAAAATTGTCTATGTTGCCATCCATAACAGACTGCACATTTCCGGTTTCTTCACCTGTACGGTTATCTTTTACAAGTGTATATGGCATAAAAACATAACTTCTTATTTGACTGCCCCAGCCTATTTCCTGTTGAACACCTCTTATATCAGCTAATTTTTTCATTTGCTCTTCAATTTTAAGCTCTAAAAGTTTAGCTTTGAGCATTTTCATAGCTGTATCTTTGTTGCTGTGCTGACTTCTCTCATTTTGGCACTGTACAACAATACCAGTAGGAAAATGCGTAATACGTATAGCTGACGATGTTTTGTTTATGTGCTGTCCTCCCGCGCCGCTTGAGCGGTAAGTGTCAACTCTTATATCATCAGGACTAACCTCTATGCTTACATCATCCTCAAGTTCTGGCATAACATCACATGAGGCAAAAGAAGTATGTCTTCTTCCCGCCGAGTCAAAAGGTGAAACTCTAACAAGTCTGTGTACGCCTTTTTCGCTTTTAAGATAGCCATAAACATTCTCTCCTGTAATTTGGAAAGTTACAGATTTTATTCCTGCCTCATCGCCTTCAAGATAATCAAGCGTTTCGGTTTTAAAACCTCTTTTTTCAGCCCATCTTGTATACATTCTAAAAAGCATACTTACCCAGTCACACGCCTCTGTTCCTCCCTCACCAGCGTGAAGAGTGACAATAGCGTCTTCTTTGTCATACTCGCCATCAAGCAAAGTACTTATTTTTAGATTGTCATATTCCTGTAAAAACTCGGCTTTAAGCTCTTTAACCTCATTTAGTATTTCATAATCGTCTTCTTCGTTGCCCATTTCTATAAGAGTATTTATGTCCTCAAATTTAGTTACTATATTTTCAAAACCCTCAACTTTGGCTTTAATAGCCGCTGTTTCTTTGAGTATTTTTTTACTCTTTTCCATGTCATTCCAAAAATCCGGGTCAGCCGCTATTTCCTCAAGTTCTCTTACCTTTTCTTTAAGTCCAGCGACGTCAAAGTAAATTCCCCATTTCCTCTAATTTTTCGTTATAAGCCGAAAGCTCTCCGCTTATCTGGTCAAGCTCAAACATTTTTATCAACTCCTTAAAAATTTAACACATTGGGTTTAGTTTAATTTTTTTATCAATGTTTTTTAAACCCATATCCAATAAAATAAAGTTTTTATACAAAAGCTGTATATACAATATCAAATTTAGTATTGTTGTCAATACTTTTATAAAAATTTATAAAAGTATTTGCAAAAAATTATAAATTTTTGCCGCAACAGTGTTTATATTTCTTTCCGCTTCCGCAAGGGCAAGGGTCATTTCTTCCTACTTTTTTATCAGTGTTCTTTTTAGGCTCCTTTTTAACCGAGTCATCTTTATTTGTAAACATCTGTCTTTCTTTTTCTTTTATCTCAACAGGCTGTCTTATAACTTTTATATGTGTAAGAGCTCTTACAGTTTCAATTTGAATATTCATATTAAGTTCTTCAAACATATCAAAACTTACATATTTATACTCAATAAGAGGGTCTCTTTGGGCATAAGCGTGCAAACCTATTCCTTGTCTCATTTGGTCCATATCGTCTATATGTCCCGTCCACTTCATGTCTATTACCCTAAGCATTATATATCTTTCAAGACCACGCATACGTTCTTCTGTTTCTTCAGGTTCGGTAGTAGCGTTAATTTCTTCTTCTTTAGCCTCATAAAAAGCCTTTCCTCTCTCAAATATAATTTCAGAAAGTTTTTCTTTTGTAATTGTTTTTATATCATCCTGAGATATTGTTACAGGTTCAATAGGTATAATATTAATTACATACTCATTAAGAGCGTTCATATTCCACTCTTCTGGATAATTGTTGTCACCTATATGCTTTTCAACAGCGTTTTCGGTTATGTTCTTAATCATGTTTATAACACTATCACGCAAATTCTCTCCATAAAGCACTCTTTTTCTCTCACTGTATATAGTTTCTCTTTGCTCATTCATAACTTGGTCGTACTCAAGCAAATGTTTACGTGTGGCAAAGTTATTTCCCTCAACTTTTTTCTGCGCGTTTTCTATGGCTTTGCCTAACATAGCGTTTTCTATAGGGTCATCTTCTTCAAGACCTAAAGCATCTACTATTCTGCTTGTTTTCTCACCGCCAAAAAGCCTCATAAGGTCGTCCTCAAGCGATATATAAAACTTTGACTCTCCAGGGTCTCCCTGTCTTCCGGCACGTCCTCTCAACTGGTTATCTATACGCCTTGATTCATGGCGTTCTGTGCCTATTATTTTAAGTCCGCCTATTTCTTTTACACCGTCTCCAAGTTTAATGTCAGTACCACGTCCTGCCATGTTTGTAGCTATTGTAACAGCGCCCATTTGTCCGGCAAGTGATACAATTTCCGCTTCTTTTTCGTGATATTTAGCATTAAGCACCTGATGCGGTATTCCCTCTTTTTTAAGTAAAGAACTTAGTTTTTCGGATTTTTCTATTGATATTGTTCCTACAAGCACGGGCTGACCCTTCTCATGTGTTTGTTCAATGTCTTTTACAACAGCTCTAAATTTAGCCGCTTCGGTTTTGTAAACAACATCATTAAGGTCTTTTCTTGCCACTGGAAGATTAGTTGGCACTTGAACAACATCCATATTGTATATATTTCTAAACTCCGCCTCTTCTGTTTGGGCTGTTCCTGTCATGCCGGATTTTTTAGAATATTTGTTAAAGAAGTTTTGGAACGTTATTGTAGCTAAAGTTTTACTTTCTTTGTTAACTTTTACTCCTTCTTTAGCCTCTATAGCCTGATGAAGTCCGTCAGAGTATCTTCTTCCTGGCATAATACGTCCTGTAAACTCATCAACAATAAGTATTTCTTCATCTTTTACAACATAGTCTTTATCTGCCGCCATTTGATAATTGGCTTTAAGAGCATTATTTATATGATGAAGTTTTTCTATATTCTCAGGGTCCGAAAGATTTTCGAGATTAAAGTATCTTTCAGCCTTTTCAACACCTTGTTGTGTGAGTGATACCGTTTTCATTTTCTCATCAACAACAAAGTCGCCCTCTTCTATAAGTTCTTCTTTAATCATAGGATTGAGAGCTTCTTCCTCATTTAATATTTTTCCTTTTTTAAGTGTTTCAACAAAATATTGAGCGGCTTTATAAAGAGCTGTACTTTCATCTCCGCTTCCAGATATAATAAGCGGTGTCCTGGCTTCGTCTATAAGTACTGAGTCAACCTCGTCAATTATGGCAAAATTAAGACCTCTTTGAACCATGTGTTCCTTTTTAACTACCATGTTGTCACGAAGATAATCAAATCCAAACTCATTGTTTGTGCCATAAGTTATATCACAGTTATAATTTAATTTTCTCTCAAGGTTATTCATGCTGTTAAGTATAACACCTACAGAGAGCCCCAAAAATTTATGCACTTGACCCATCCACTCCGAGTCACGTTTAGCAAGATAATCATTTACGGTTACTACATGCACGCCTTCACCGGCAAGCGCATTAAGATACGCTGGAAGTGTGGCCACAAGAGTTTTTCCCTCTCCTGTTTTCATTTCGGCTATACGTCCCTGATTAAGTACCACACCGCCTATAAGCTGTACTCTAAAATGTCTGTAGCCTAATGTTCTAAAAGCTGCCTCTCTTACAGTAGCAAAAGCCTCAGGAAGTATTGAGTCTAAACTTTCACCATTTTGGTATCTTTGTTTAAACTCGTCAGTTTTAGCCCTCAAAACCTCATCCGAAAGAGCTGCGTATTCATCTTTATAAGACTCAATTTTATCCACTATTGGGGTAATTTTCTTAATTTCTTTCTCACTGTAATTTCCAAAAATCTTTTCTAATAAACCCATCTATATCACCTCATAATCAACCATATCATAACGTCATTTACATAGTTTATCAGATAAAAACGCGTGCCGCAATAAATTTTACTAAACTTAATATAAAAAACATAATATTTTCGTGCTAAAACTTATTTTTTATGCTTGCCGTTATTTTTATTATTCTAACCTATTTATTATTAATTTAATCTATATACAAAGCCTTTCACATAGTTTAACATATGTTTTGTATAAAGCCATATTAAAATAAACAATTATAAATATTTTTAATCATTAAAAACATAAATAGTATTTTATGTGTTATTGACTTTTGTTTTTTATTTTAATATATTTATTAATATAAATTTTTAAGGACGTGAAATCGAATTGATATTATCAGCCGAAAACATAACAATATCTTTTACAGAAAAAAAACTTCTTAATAATATTTCTATTTTTATAGATAATAACGATAAAATAGGTATAGTGGGAATTAACGGCACTGGAAAATCAACATTATTAAAAATACTTTCTGGTTTAGAGACACCTCAAAGCGGTAAAGTTACTTTGGCAAACAATACAATAATAAGTTATGTACCGCAGCACCCTGTTTTTGACAAAGACAAAACCGTACTTGACTATGTTACAGAAAACAATAAAGCCCATACATGGGATATACAAACACAAGCAAAATCTTTAATAACTCGTTTTGGGCTTAACAGTAACGACAATATATCACAGCTTTCCGGCGGTCAAAAAAAGCGTGTATGTCTTGTGGCAGCTATTGTCTCTCCCGCTAATCTTCTTATATTAGACGAACCCACAAACCACATAGACAGCGAAATGGTTGAATACCTTGAAAACTATCTCAAAAATTTTAAAGGTGCTATTGTAATGGTAACTCATGACAGATATTTTCTTGACAGAGTAACAAACAGTATTATAGAAATTAATCACGGCTCTATATACAGATACAACACAAATTACTCAGGTTTTATACAGCTAAAAACTGAGCGTGAGGAAATGGAAATTTCAACCGACAGAAAAATAAAGTCAATACTTCGCAACGAGCTTGAGTGGCTTCAAAGAGGCGCTCGAGCCCGCTCTACAAAACAAAAAGCGCGTATACAAAGATATGAACAACTCAAGTCAAGAGAATATTTTAAAGCAGATGAAAAAGTTGATATAACCTCTGTTTCATCACGGCTTGGCAAAACAATAATAGAAATCGATTCAATATCAAAAAGTTATGGCAATAAAAAACTTTTTGACAATTTCTCATATATATTCACAAAAGGCGACCGAGTAGGATTTATAGGAAAAAATGGCTGTGGAAAAACAACAATGGTAAAAATAATAGCCAAAATTGAAAAACCTGATTTTGGTACTGTAAAAATAGGTCAAACTGTAAAAATAGGATATTACCACCAAGAATTAAATCTAATTCAAAATTTGGATCAAACCGTTATAGACTATATACGCAACACTGCGGAATATGTAAAAACTCCTGATGGAACAATATCTGCAAGCCAAATGCTTGAAAAATTCCTTTTTAATTCAGAATTACAATATACGCAAATTAAAAGGCTCTCTGGCGGCGAAAAGCGCCGTTTAAGCCTTTTAAAAGTGCTTATGACCGAGCCAAATGTACTTATACTTGATGAGCCAACAAACGATTTAGATATTACAACAATGTCTATACTTGAGGAATTTATAGAACTATTTGATGGCGTTGTAATAGCTGTATCACACGACAGATATTTTTTGGACAGAACAGTAAACAGAATATTTGCTTTTGAAAATGACGGACGTATAAAACAATATGAGGGCAGTTACAGCGATTACTTATTAAACAAACCAAAAGAAAAAGAAGCAAAAACAAAAACAGATACAAAAACCTCATCATATAAACCTACTCACGAAAAAAAGCTAAAATTCACATATAAAGAACAAAAAGAATATGAGACTATAGAGTTTGACATATCAGCTCTTGAGGAAAAATTATCAGAAATCGACAGCCTTATTTTAAAAAACTCAACAGATTTTGAAAAACTTACCGAACTTACAAAACAAAAAGAAGAAATTGAACAAAACTTAACTCAAAAAATGGAGCGCTGGGAGGAACTTGAAGAACTTAATAATAAAATAAACGCTCAAAAAAATTAAACTTTCCTTCCTTTCTTGAAAGAAAGGAAGCGAAAGAACTTTAACTTTTAACTATTGTAAAAGTATTATCAGCAAAGCTATTTTAGCT
>CATJUP010000110.1 GCA_949743655.1 uncultured Eubacteriales bacterium | reverse complement strand
GATTAAAGCTAAAGACATTGATGGCAATGAAACGCAACTCTCATTTTCAAGATATGATAAAAAACTACTTCAGGTTTCCTATGATAATTGGGTAAAAAATGTTTATCTTTTGGAAGAAAAATATGGAGATAATTAAAAAGATTACTATATTATTTATAGTTATTAGCTCTAATTTGGCTCTAAAAATTTTAGAGATATAGTATAATATGTGTAAAACAAAGCACTTTAGAGCATAGAAATGATGAAAAATCAATAAAAATAACAATGATTTTGTAAAAGAGAAAACGTGAGGTGGTAGAACAGTAGGCGCTGGTTATGTTACTGAAATTATTGAGTAATTTGTGCTCTCAATAAATTTTAAATAGATTATAACTAAAATAAACCCCCTTAAAACAGACTTTTAAGGGGGTTATTTGTATTTAATTATTATATTTTAATAAGCTCTATGCCCTCGTTTTTTCCAATATTGCGGCTGTATTGTTTAGAATTTGGGTTATTCCAATGTTCATGAACACCTAAATTTTCAATTTTTTTGCCATTGCCATTATAATATATATTTCCTGAAGGGGCTTTTGAAACAAGAGCTGCTTCGTGTATATAGTTTTCAACATTTGCGTTGTTTTCGAGAGTTTTGTTATATTGGGCTATTATAGGCTCATTTATAATAAAATCAGCTCCAACACTGTCTATAGCTACAGGGTCTTGTGATACAAATATACTTGCTGTGTAATAATTGTTAAAGGGCTTCTGTTTCCATTTTGAGTTATTAATTGTTATAGAAGCTCCTTCTGACGGAGCACATATTATGGCGTCAAGTATATATAAAACGGTTTTTTCGCCAAGCTGATAATTTCCCATTAAATCTGTAATAGGGCTATAATTACCCATTTGGTTTTTTGTTAAGAATTGATGTATATTGGCTTCTTCAGGCGGACGCATACCATTGTTGTTTACAAATGAGCCAAAATGATTTTTACCGCATAACGTTATACCATAACTATGACCTTTTAGATTAGCCATATTTATTATATATTTCGCCTCTGTAACGCAAGTAGGTAAATAATTGGTTGCGCCTTTAAAATTGTAAGACCAATTAATAGATGCGTTTTTATCGGCTGTAGCGTTGTTTCTTCCAACAAAATTAACACCTTTTAAATTACCGCTTGTACACATTTCAATCATGTAGTCAGGAAATAGTCTTGAAACGTCATAGACAGTAATATCGCTTGGGTTTACATTGGCTTCTTCTACAAGAGACAATAAAAGTGATTTAAGCAATACAGGGTTTGTGTAACTCATATCAGTTTTTCCAGAAGTGTCGTTGTCAAAAACGGCTGAACCATTTATATTGACTTTAATAGCTATTTTTTCACCTTTTTGGTATCCGCCAGTTTTATTTTTGGATTGGTTAAAATATACAAAAATACTATTCCAGCCCTCTTTGGCGTTTTGCTTTTCCGCAATTTTGGCTATACTGTTGTTTACCATGTTAATGATTATGTCCTCGTCAAAATTGTCAATATTCCACCAATAGCCTTTTCCGTCCCAATTAACACTTTTAGTATTATGCGACCATACAACACGTCCAGGATTTATACCTATTCCTTTACCATAAGGCTCATGAATTGGAAATATAGAATAATTATTTTGTATAGAGATATTTTTATTAGCACTGCTATTTCCAAAAACAGTAGAGCACAGTAATAAACCGGCTATTATAGACGTTAATTTTGATATAGTCATAAAAAGTCCTCCTTTACATTATTTATAATGAGTTTATCATATAGGAGATATGAGAGCAAATGCTTAGTTTATATAATGTTAAATGCTTGACAGGTATATCATTGTATTGATATTATATAAAAATAAATTTAATAGGGGAGGGGTATTATGGAAATAAGGGTACTGCGGTACTTTATTGTTATAGCTAAAGAAAAAAGCATTACAAAAGCCGCTAACACTTTGCATATAACTCAGCCCACACTTTCAAGACAAATTAAAGATTTGGAAGAGGAGCTTGGGCAAAAACTTTTTGAGAGAAAAAGCCATAAAGTTGTATTAACAAAAGAAGGTATTATTTTATATAAACGAGCTGAAGAAATAATTTCTATGGTAGATAAGACTGAAGCAGAATTTAACTCTATGAAAAACATAGTAAGTGGAGATGTTTATATTGGTGGAGGGGAGACAATAGCTATAAGAACGGTAGCTAAAGTTATAAAATCAATACGAGACAAGTGCCCTGATATTCATTTTAACATTTATAGTGGAAATGCTTATGATGTTACAGAGAAAATTGACAAAGGTCTTTTGGATTTTGGAGTTTTAATTCAGCCTGCTGATATATCTAAATATAATTATTTACGTATTAAAGATGAGGATATATGGGGTGTTGTTATGAGAAAAGACTCTCCATTGGCTGAAAAAGATTTTATTGAGAAAAATGACTTAATTAGTTTGCCTCTAATTTGTTCAAAACAGGCTATATCTAATGGGCTGCCTGAAAATAAGTTTAAAGAGTGGTTTGGAGACGAGTTTAGCAAACTAAATATAATAGCTACATTTAATCTTGTGTATAACGCTGCTATTATGGCAGAGGCGGGTATAGGGTATGTTATTACACTTGACAAATTAGTGAATACTGAAGAAACAAGCAATATTTGTTTTAGACCCTTAAAGCCGGAGCTAAAGGCTAATTTGGATATAGTGTGGAAAAAAAATCAAGTGTTCTCACCAGCCGCCGAATTATTTTTAGAAGAATTAAAAAATAGTTTAAGCTAAGATATACTGTGTAAAATGTGTTTTATAATACCGCTATATTTAAAAATTTAATAAAAAGCAAATATAAAAACAACTCATATATTAACAAAATCACAACAGGATTTAAAATTACGGCGTGAGCAATTTATATGTGAGCGAATGTAGTTAAACAAAAAAATAAAGAGTTATAAAAACAGATTAAATTTGAGTTAATACAGCGAAAAAAATAAACATAAACACAAATAAAAATAAAATAAATCGCCGAATACATTGCTCGGTGATTTATTTTTCGCTTACGCAATAGCCTAAGTCGTTAAAAGTAATTATGTAATTATCATTTGTATAAACAACACCATATTTTGATTTAAACTCAGCTATAGCCTCAAAAATAAATTCCTCGGTAACATTTAAATATTCAGCAGTATCGGCAAGACAAAAACAACCATTTTTATAGGCATTTATTAAGTCATTTATAGATATTAAAAAGTTTATAGCCCATTTTCGAGCTATTTTTTCTTGTTTGCGGTTATTTTGGTTGTTTTGGTCTAATATATTGCCTGTTGTAGTTATGTAGTGACCAAGTTCCTCGGCGAATATACAAGTTTTTTCTGCTTCTGACAAATTGTTTCTTATAGCTATTGTGTTGCCTATACAAAAACCTTTAGCGCTTGACTCAAAGGAGGTTTCTATGACATTTATATTTTTAGAGGCGGCTTTAGCTATTAGTTTTTCATATTTAGTCATATATACCATCCTTTTAGTAGTTTACTTATTTGATAATTTTTTTATTTTTTGTATATCTTTGTTCATATATATAATCTCGTCATCAGTGTTTAAATCGTTATGGGCTGCTACAGGGGTTAGATAATCTAATTTGTAATTGGTATTGTTGTTAGATATACGCTTTATTTCTTCATTTATTACTATGTCAACCATTCGCTTACCGTGGCTATCAAGCTGGCGATAACTTTGTATAAGTTTTAACTCATTTGAGTTTAACTTATTTTGTTCGGGCGGTTTATTTATAATGTCACATTTGTAAAATTCAAAAAGTTTTATAAGCATTAATCCCGAAGGCTCGGATTTTCCAACTTCCCAAGAGCTGAAAGTGGATTGAGGTATTTTAAAATGCTCATATACATCTTTTTGAGAATAGCCGGCTTTTAATCTTAGTTCTTTTAATTTTTGAGAAAAGTTTTTATCAGCCATTTATAATTCCTCCTTTATTTTATATTATAACCTAAAAAAAAGTCAAGTCAACAAAAATAACGAAAAAATCGTTAAAAATATATTGACAATATAAAATAATGGTATTATATTATTGATATAACGAATAATTCGTTAATATTTGGGATTTGATAAAGGAGAATTATTATGAATGATAAAACTATAACTAAATCAAACTTTATAAATTATTTTATATATAATAATTTTAAGAAATTTTTAGATTTTGTTGATTATCCGATAACTAAATTAATTTTAAGCATTTTTTTTAAAATTGTTGAGATTATATTTAAAATTTTTATTGGAATATTGGCGTCTGCAATTACAGCTATGTATGTTGTACCAGCAGCAAGAGTTGAAAGAGGATATGACGCTATAGGTGGAGAATACACGCTTATAATAGCAACAGGAATATTAACAGTTTATTTAAGCGGTTTTGTTTTGGAAAAATTAAAATAAATCCCTGTAACAATAATTATTATAAATTTTTACTCAAATGTAAAATTAATATAAAATTTATGTTCTATTGTGTTGTCATTATGGTATAATTTGAATATAATAAAAATATTAACGTTATGAAACACAATAGAGAAAGAGGGATAAATTTTGAACAAAAAAACAATAGTTGTGTTATTTGGAGGTCAGTCTTCTGAACATGAGGTTTCAAGAGTTTCGGCTTCCACTATAATTTCAAATATAAGTCAAACAAAGTATTATGTTATACCTGTTGGCATTACCAAAGAAGGAAAGTGGATGATGTACAACGGTCCTATTGAGAACATAAAAAATGGCGAGTGGGAAAAATACGGTATTCCCGCTATTTTAAGCCCTGATGCTGAACATAAAGGTCTTGTAAAAATGGTTGGTTCAAAAGCTAAAATTATACCTGTTGACTTAGTTATACCAGTTTTACACGGAAAATGGGGAGAAGACGGCACTATTCAAGGACTTTTAGAGCTTGCTAAAATACCTTATGTAGGTTGTGGCGTTTTGAGTTCTGCTGTATCTATGGATAAATCATATACCAAAATTATAGCTAAAAATGCTAAGGTTGTTCAAGCTGATTTTATATGCTTAGATAGAGATGAAATATCTAAAAAATCTGTTATATCTAAAATTGAAAAAAAATTTGGATACCCATGCTTTATAAAACCGGACAACGCCGGTTCTTCTGTTGGAATAACAAAAGCGCATAATCAAGAGGAGCTTATAGAAGGGCTTAAAAAAGCCGCAGAGCATGACAGAAAAATGCTTGTTGAGGAGTTTATTGACGGGCGAGAATTTGAGTGTGCTGTACTTGGAAATTTTGAAAAAGCGGCGGCGTCTACTGTTGGAGAGGTACTATCAGCAACAGAGTTTTATGACTATGACGCTAAATATAATAATCCAGCGTCAAAAACAGTTATACCAGCGGAAATTGGTGAAGACATAATAAATAATATGCGAAAAATAGCTTTAAAAGTATTTAAGGCTGTAAATGGCTCTGGTTTGGCTAGAGTAGACTTTTTTGTTGAAAATGGAACAAACAGAATAGTATTTAATGAAATAAACACATTACCAGGTTTTACATCAATAAGTATGTATCCTAAACTTTGGGAATATTCTAAAATGCCTATAGAGGAACTTATTGAAAACCTTATTTCTATCGCTTACCGTGAGAAATAATAGGAGGCGGTAATATGGACAATAGACCAATAGGCATATTTGACTCAGGAGTAGGTGGGCTTACAGTAACAAATCATATTATAAAAAGACTTTCTAAAGAGAATATAGTGTATTTTGGGGATACAGCGAGAGTACCTTATGGAAGTAAATCTAAAGACACAATAACAAAATTTGCTAAACAGGATATACGTTTTCTTTTAAAGCACAATGTTAAGGCTGTTGTTATAGCTTGTAATACTGTAAGCTCAAACAGTATAAGCGAGCTTAAAAGTGAGTTTGATGTGCCTATATTTGGTGTTGTTAAGCCGGGGGCAGAAGCGGCGGCAGAAAAAACAAAAAATAAAAATGTAGGCGTTATAGCTACAGCGGCTACAATACGGAGCGGAGCTTACGAGAAAGAAATACTTAAAATAGACAACAGTATAAATGTATACTCAAAAGCATGTCCTCTTTTTGTTCCGCTTGTTGAAGAGGGCTGGTTAAACGAAGATATAACAATGCTTACCGCCAAAAAGTATATATCTTGCCTTATAAACAAAAACATAGACACTATAGTAATGGGTTGTACGCATTATCCGCTTTTAAAAGACTGCATAAAAGAAACTGTTGGCTGTAATGTGGAGCTTGTTGATCCAGCATATGATACGGCTGTAAATTTAAATAATTATCTCATAAAAAATAATATGCTGCATGACGATAGTCCAAAGGGTGAGAACAAGTTTTATGTAAGTGATAACACAGATACTTTTAATAAAATATGCGTTCAGGCTTTGGGCAAAAGTTTTAACGCTAATATTATAAACATAGAAGAATATTAACTTTTTCTTCCTTTTCTTCCTTTCTTGAAAGAAAGGAAGCGAAAGAACTTTAACTTTAAGTAGTGCATACAAGTGTTACAAGTAATTCTAAGTTTATGTTTACGCAATGATACATGTCTTTTTTTGAAAGAAAGGAAGCGAAAGAACTTTAACTTTAAATAGTGTATGCAATATTATTAGCAACTTAGCTTTAGTTTATTTAATTAAAGTTTTCTGTCAAGTCATAACCACTGGTTAATTCGGTGGTTATGACTATATATCCAAAATTTTTTCGAGCATTTTAGCAACGCCATAGTCGTCACATGATGGTGAAACAATAAATTTTTGCTGTTTAAGTTCAGGAGAGGCGTTTTCCATAATAACTCCTATTTTGGCAAACTCGAGCATGTCAATGTCGTTTTCACTGTCGCCAAAAGCTATTACCTCATTATTTTTAATATTTAAACTGTCGCATATATTTTTTATAGCATTGCCTTTAGTAGCTTTTATTGAGCTTATTTCTATATTGTTTGGTGCCGAAGATGTGATAGAGGTGCATATATTGTTTTTTATTTCGTTTCTAAATTTTTCTCTTAGAGCCATATCATTAAATATAATGTTTATATTTTCTATACTTTCTATGTTTGACAGCATAAACTCATTTATATTAATAGGTGTTCTTGTTGATTTTATGTAGTTTAAATGTGATGATGTTATGCCAAATGAGTCGATATATTTATAAATTTCTTTTTCTATGTATGCTTTTCCATTTGAGAAAATTTCTGTAATTGAGTTATATTTTTTTGCTTCAAATAATACAAATTTTACGTGTTCGGGGTTTAGATACTGCTCAAATATAGGCTTTTTGGAGTCTTTTTTATACACACAGGCACCGTTTGATGTTATAATATATTTAACAGCGGGGATATTAATAACATTTTGAGGAACGGCGCTTAATACACGCCCTGTGGCGGGTATTAAAGTAATATTATTTTGTTCCGCTTTATTTAATATGTTAAGTAAACGGGGCGTAATTTGTTTATCTGTGTTTAAAAGTGTTCCGTCTAAGTCTGACACTATAATTTTAATCATAATATCTCTCCTTTGTATATTCTTATAGTATCAAAATAATTGTATGTATTCAACATTTTTGTTTTGGAGGTATTTAATATGTTAAAAATACGCAAAAAGTATTTTTTTATAAGATATAAATTTTTGCCGGCTATAAAATTTATTAGGTTGATATTTAATATGTCTATAAAGTTTAAAGGTATTTATGGTATAGCAATGAGTTTAAAAAACAAAAAACATAAAAGAGCATAATATGTTTAGTTAAATAAAATTTAAAATATTATTTTTAAAACACCTTTATAAAATACTTTTGTATTTATTAATAGGTGTTAATTTTTGCTTAATTTATATAAATATTGATATTTAAAGGTGATATTAATTGTATGAGTTTAATAAAATTAAATAATTTGTTTATTAACTATTGAATTAAAATAAAGTTATAGTATAATATTTCTGTTTAGTAAAAATAATTGATTTGTTTAGTATATATAATCTTAAAGGAAGGTTTTTTATGGATATAGGTTGTAATATAAAACAGCTTAGGCTTAAAAAGTGCCTCACTTTGGAAGAATTGGCAAGCCGATGCGAACTTACTAAAGGATTTTTATCTCAAGTTGAGAGAAATTTAACTTCTCCTTCTATAGCTACTTTATATGACATACTTGAGGCGTTGGGTACTACTCTTGGAGAGTTTTTTAAAGATGACAGAGAAGAGAAAGTTACTTTTGGTACTGATGACTTTTTTGTTGATGAAAGAGAGGGCTATACCGTAAACTGGATTATTCCAAACACACAAAAAAACGAAATGGAACCTGTAATGCTCGAAATTGAACCAGGTATGAAAACATTTGAGGTACAGCCAAATGACGGAGAGGAATTTGGTTATGTGCTTGAGGGAAGAATAACGCTTGTAAACGGTGAGAAAGAATATAAATTAAAAAAGGGTGAAACATTTTATCTAAACGGAAAAAATTTTCACTATATAAAAAATGATAGAAAGACAACGGCGAAACTTTTGTGGGTATCCACGCCGCCTTTATTTTGAGGGGAGGAAATAAATGGAAGCTGTAAAACTTATACAATTTAGAAACATAGTAAAAGAATTTGACGGGCAAATAGTGCTTAAAGGCATTAATCTTGATATTTATGAAAATGAGTTCGTCACATTGCTTGGTCCGTCTGGATGTGGAAAAACTACCCTTTTAAGAATTTTGGGAGGGTTTTTAAGACAGAATGAGGGCGAAGTAATATTTGGGGATAAAGATATAACAGATGTGGAACCTTACAAAAGGGAAATAAACACTGTTTTTCAAAAATATGCTCTTTTTCCTAATATGAATGTTTATGACAATGTGGCTTTTGGGCTTAAAATAAAAAAAGAGCCTAAAGACGTAATACAGCAAAAAGTAATGCGTATGCTTAAATTAGTTGGTCTTGAGGATTATGGAAAAAGGAGTGTTACAGCTATGAGCGGCGGTCAACAGCAAAGGGTTGCCATAGCCAGAGCACTTGTAAACGAACCAAGAGTGCTTTTGCTTGATGAGCCTTTAGGTGCTCTTGACCTTAAACTAAGAAAAGAAATGCAGCACGAGCTGAAAAAAATACAGCAGGAAGTAGGTATTACATTTATATATGTTACGCATGACCAAGAAGAAGCCCTTACAATGTCTGACAAAATAGTTGTTATGAAAGATGGTGAAATACAGCAGATAGGTACGCCAACTGATATATATAATGAACCTAAAAATGTTTTTGTGGCTAATTTTATAGGTGAGAGCAATATTATAGATGGTGTAATGGTAAAAGATAAAGAAGTAATATTTGAAGATAAACATTTTGATTGTGTAGATACGGGCTTTGAAGAAAACGAGAAAGTTGATGTTGTTATAAGACCAGAGGATTTGGAAATAGTTCCAAAAGAGAACGGAAAACTTAAAGGTGTTGTAAAATCAGTGCTTTTTAAGGGCGTTCATTACGAGACTATTGTAGAGACTCGCTCGGGGACAAGCATAACTGTAAATATGCACGTTTCGGAGGATAATTCGGTATTTAATATAAAGGCTAATGAAAGAATGAGTGCTAATGACTTTTATCTTGACGCCGAAGACGTTGAGGAGCTTGAAGAGGCAGATATTATAGCCAGGGCTGACGCACAGGCATGGAACCCTGATACTGATGATTTTGTATCAATAAATAAAGTGGATTATAAAATAAGCCGTGAAAATGGTGTGTATCCCGTAACTTTTACAACATCGGCGGGAACAATGGTGACTGTAAACATGATTGTGGCTGACGAGAACAAAAAAGTAAGCAGTGAGTACAATGAGGAAATATTCGCTGTTAATTTTTTTAAAAAAACAGATGAAATCAAAGAAAGTATGGCTCTTGAAACAGACCTTAAAACATGGGCTAATGCCTCGGCATGGAGTCTTGACGATGATACATCGGTAGATATAACGGAAATTGTTTATGATTTTGACACTGAAAATATAACTCCAGGGGATTATCCCGTTACTTTTAAAACAGAAGGATACAGATATAAAATAGATACTACAAAAAAATATAACGAAGGGGATGTTGTGGGGCTTGTGTTTGAGCCAGAAGACATACACATAATGAGAAAAGGGGGAAACTAAAATGAGACAATTTAGAAGAATGGCGTACCCATATATTGTGTGGATAAGTCTTTTGATTGTGACGCCAATGCTGCTTATACTTATTTATGCTTTTACAACTACCGGAAATAATGTAGCCTCTATAAGATTTTCACTTATCAATTTTGAAAAATTTTTTAGTGATGTTATATTTCTTGATGTTTTAAGGCGTTCACTTGTTATAGCTGTTGTTACAACAATTATATGTGTTATTGTTGGCTATCCTGTGGCGTATATAATAGCTAACAGCGCTGAAGAGAAAAAATTTACACTTATACTGCTTATAACAATACCTACATGGATAAATATGCTTGTACGTACTTATGCCTGGCTTGGCATACTTCAAGACGATGGAATTATAAATACTATGCTTGGTTTTTTAGGCTTAGGACCTTTAAAAATGATACATACAAGTTTTGCCGTTATACTGGGAATGGTGTATAATTTTATACCGTTTATGATATTACAAATATACACATCACTTACCAAAATGGATAAAAGTCTTTTAGAGGCGGCAAGCGATTTGGGTGCTAACAAAGTTCAAGCATTTTTAAAAATAACTTTGCCGCTTTCGTTGCCAGGCATTATAAGCGGAATAACGCTTGTTTTTCTTCCAGCTGTATCAAGTTTTTTTATACCAAAACTTTTAGGCGGTGGACAGTATGTGCTCATAGGTAATGTTATAGAAAGTCAGTTTTTAACATCTGGAAATTGGAATTTTGGAAGTGCTATATCTTTTATAATGGCTGTTATAATTATGCTCTCTATGTATATAACAAAAAAAATTGACAGGGGCGCCGAGAAAGGAGAAGAGGCATGAAAAAAAACAGGAAAATACTGTCAAAAATAATTATGCTCGGTATTATGGTATTTTTTTATATGCCAATAGTTTATACAATAGTTTTCTCTTTTAACTCTAAAAGGTCGCTTACTCACTGGAGCGGGTTTTCGCTTGAGTGGTATGAAAAAATGTTGTCTAACTCAAGTATGATGGACGCTCTTTGGACTACAATAAGTATAGCTATATTAGCTACTATAATATCAACTATTGTTGGAACAATAACTGCTATAGGGCTTTCAAAATCAAACAGAATACTTAAAGCCATAGTTGAGAGAATAAACGATTTTCCTATAATGAACCCAGAAATAGTAACAGCTATAAGCCTGCTTATGTTTTTTAGTGCTTTGGGTGTACAAAAGGGATATTTAACTATGCTTGTAGCACATGTTATGTTTTGCATACCTTATGTAATGCTTAGCGTGTCGCCAAAACTGAGGTCGCTTGACCCTAATTTGGCTGATGCCGCTCTTGATTTGGGCGCTACGCCTTATCAGGCTTTTATTAAAGTAATAATACCGCAGATTATGCCAGGTATTATTTCGGGAGCACTTGTGGCGTTTACAATGTCTTTTGATGATTTTATAATATCTTACTTTGTAACAGGAAATGGTGTAAGCAATATATCAATACTTGTTTACACTATGAGTAAACGTGTTAATCCATCTATAAACGCTTTATCAACAATAATAATATTTGTTATTACTGTTGTGCTTTTAGTAATAAATATTGTGCCAGTTGTTAGAAAAAAGAAAGAGGGGTAAATTAATGAAAAAAATAGTTTCAGTTTTATTAATTGTTATTTTGGCGTTTTGTGGATGTTCTTCAAAAACGTCTAAAGAGTCGGCTGTTGAAAAATATGGCTCTGATACACTCAAGTTTTATGTTTGGGGAGAATATATAGGTGTTGACACAATATCAAATTTTGAAAAAGAATATGGCGTTAATGTTATAATGGAGTATTTTGACTCAAACGAGATGATGTACACAAAACTTCAATCTGGTGACGCATATGATGTTTTAGTTCCTTCTGATTATATGATTGAAAGACTTATAAAAGAGGATATGCTTCAAAAACTTGATTTAAGTCTTATACCTAATATAAGTGAGCTTGCAGACGGCGTTAAAAATTTGGCTTTTGACCCAAATAATGAGTATTCTGTTCCATATTTTTGGGGAAGTGTAGGTATAGTTTATAATCATAATAACGTGCCTAAAGACGAAATTGAGCAAAAGGGATACTCAATACTTAGAGATACAAAATACAGCGGTAAAATATATATGTACGACTCTGAGAGAGACTCTTTTATGGTGGCCTTAAAATCTTTGGGCTACTCAATGAACACAGATGATGAAAAAGAGATAAATGAGGCTTATGAATGGCTTGTGGAACTTAACAACACAATGTCACCTGTATATGTTACAGACGAGGTTATAGATAATATGGCTAATGGGCTTATGGATATGGCTGTAGTTTATAGCGGTGACGCGGCATATATACTTTCTGAAAATGAGGACATGAGTTATTGCGTGCCAAAAGAGGGTACTAATATATGGGTAGACTCTATGGTTATACCTAAAAATGCCGAAAACCCAAAACTTGCCCATGAATTTATAAACTATATACTAACTTATGACGCGTCTTATGATAATACCGAAACTGTTGGTTATGCCTCAACAAATGGAGATGTTTTATCTGACATGAGCGGTGAGGGAGGAGACTACGAAAATAATGAGGCTTATTTGCCGCGCTCTAATTACGAAAGTGACGAAGTATTTAATGACAATGAGTTTTTAAGACAAAAGTTATCTGAGCTATGGATAAAAGTTAAAGCGTCAAAATAAAAAACATTTGTTGGGGCTTTAAACTGTAAAGTCCCAACAAAAAAAGGCTGTATATGTTTTTGGTAACATTTGACAATATACGAAATTATGTTATATTAATTTTATAAATAGCAAGTAATTTAAAAAAGTTTAAGGAGTACCAAGGTTTAAAAATATATTGACTTTTTGCGTGTGTTTTGTTTAAATAACTAAGAGGAAAACTAATATAATACGAGGTGTTAAAATGGACAGTCAGCTTAAAAAATTAATTGACTGTAAAAGTTTTGCTATACTTGGCGGTACTTTTGACCCTGTACATGAGGGACATATAAAATTAGCTAAATCTGTTATTAAACAAACAGGCGCGCAAAAAGTGCTTTTTATACCATCGGGAAATCCACCGCATAAAAGTGAGGATATAGTAACAGAAAGTGTACACAGACTTAATATGCTTAAAATAGCCGTTGAAGGAAACGATGACTTTGTTGTTTCTACTATCGAAATTGATAGAAAGGGCAAAACTTATACTATTGACACAATAAAAGAATTAAGAGAGTTTTTTGGAGAGAATGTTAAATTCTTTTTTGTAATAGGTGCTGACGCTTTACATTATATACGCCTTTGGAAAGATTTTCAGACTCTTCTTAAAATATGCTCTTTTGCCGCTGTGGCAAGACCAGGATATAATAAAAGTGAACTTGAAATTGATGTTAATGAGCTTAAAACTAAATATAACGCTGATGTGCGTATAATAGAAGTATCAACTATTGATGTGTCGTCTTCTGAAATAAGATATAATATAAAAAATGGAGATATTGAAAATAACATGATTAATTATAAAGTTATGGACTATATATTAAATAATGGGCTTTGCAGAGAGGAGGAGCGATATATGCTTGAGGTTTCTGT
>CATJUP010000109.1 GCA_949743655.1 uncultured Eubacteriales bacterium | reverse complement strand
TTTAATTTATGTTTAAATTAGGATACAAATGTGACTTTCTTGAAAGAAAGGAATCGAAAGAACTTTAACATTAATTATTGTGTGTAAATGTTAATAGCAAAGCTGTTTTAGTTTATGTTTGTCAATTTTCATTTTGACTTAATATTATGTTAATAGTGAATTTAAGACACACAATATGAAAAACGTGGTTTTTTTGTAAAGTTTTTGGCTCAATTCTTTAAAAGAGTGAGTAAATATTTCCACAGCCTCACGGTTGATGTGATAGACAAAGCCAGCAAAAAAGGCTTTTTTCACAATCTAAAAGTATTAAAATTTTACAATTATTTATTTTGAGGTGCTTATATTATGACTAAAGACAAAATTATAGTAAAAGGTGCAAGAGAGCATAACTTAAAAAACATTAACATTGAGATACCACGAAATAAACTTGTTGTTTTTACAGGCGTAAGCGGTTCTGGAAAATCTTCGCTTGCTTTTGACACTATATTTGCCGAGGGACAAAGAAGATACGTTGAGTCACTCTCGTCATACGCGCGCCAGTTTTTGGGACAGATAGACAAGCCGGATGTTGACAATATAGAGGGTCTTTCGCCAGCTATATCAATAGACCAAAAAACAACAAGTCGAAATCCGCGCTCAACAGTTGGAACAGTAACCGAAATATATGATTATATGCGTCTTCTTTTCGCGCGTGTAGGGATACCGCATTGCCCTAAATGCGGAAGAGAGATAAAAAAACAAACAATAGACCAAATTGTTGATAGCGTTATGGAACTTGAGGAAAGAACAAAAATACAGCTTTTGGCACCTATAGTTAAAGGGCGTAAGGGCGAACATTTAAAACTTTTGGAAGACAGCAGAAAAAGCGGATATGTGCGTGTAAGAATAGATGGAGATATATACGATTTAAGCGAAGAAATAAAACTTGACAAAAACAAAAAACATAACATAGATGTACTTGTTGACAGGCTTGTTATACGTGACGGAATACAGAAACGACTTACCGAGTCAATAGAGATATGTATGGCACTTTCGGGAGGTCTTTTGTACTTAAATTTACCAGAAAAAGAGGAAGATATAGTTTTTAGCCAAAATTTTGCTTGTAATCATTGCGGCATAAACATAAGCGAAATAGAGCCGAGAAATTTTTCGTTTAATAATCCAAATGGTGCATGCCCCGATTGTGGCGGACTTGGAATACAAATGAAGTTTGACCCTGAGCTTGTAGTACCAAATGGTTCTTTAAGTATATCAAAAGGTGCTATATGCGCTCCAGGGTATAATTCTATAAGTAACCAAGGAAGTTCTGTAAGAGCTCTATTTGAGGCTTTAGCAAAAAAATACTCATTCTCGCTTGATACACCTTTTAACGAATTGCCTGAAAATATAAGAGACATAATATTTTATGGCACAAAAGGCGATAAAATAGAAATTACTTACAAAAATGCTACAGGAGAAGGAAAATATGCCTATAGTTTTGAGGGAGTTTTAAACAATATGCAAAGACGCTATAACGAGACTTCTGAGACTATGAGGGTTGACTATGAGGAATATATGACAAACATAGTGTGTCCTTCTTGCGCTGGAAAAAGATTAAAACCTGAAATTTTGGCAGTTACTGTGGGCGGAAAAAATATAGCCGAGATAAGTGATATGCCTATAAAAGAAACGCAAAAATTTTTTGATAAACTGGATATTAATCAAAGAGAGAAATTTATAGCTGAACAGATATTAACAGAAATAAAAGCTCGAATAGGTTTTCTTATTGATGTTGGGCTTGATTATATTACACTCTCACGCTCGGCAGGCACTTTGTCAGGAGGAGAAGCACAAAGAATACGTCTTGCCACTCAAATAGGTTCTGGTCTTGTTGGAGTTATATATATACTTGATGAACCAAGTATAGGTTTACATCAAAGAGATAATGATAAACTTATAGCTACTCTTAAAAATTTAAGGGATTTAGGAAATTCTCTTATAGTTGTAGAGCATGACGAAGACACAATGTTATCTAGTGACTATATAGTAGACGTTGGTCCGGCGGCAGGAGAAAGAGGCGGAAATATAATTTTTAGCGGCGTTGTTGAAGATTTGCTAAAATGCGAAAAATCAATTACGGGCGAGTATTTAAGCGGAAGAAAAAAAATACCTGTGCCTAAAATTAGGAGAGAGCCTAATGGTTTTATAACAATACATAATGCCAATGAAAACAATTTAAAAAATATAGACGTTAAAATTCCAACAGGAGTTATAACATGTATAACAGGTGTAAGCGGCTCAGGAAAAAGCACTCTTGTAAACGAAATACTTTATAAATCTCTGGCAAAAGACTTAAATAGGGCAAAACTAAAACAAGGAAAGAATGATTGTATAACTGGAATAGATGTTGTTGACAAAGTAATAAATATAGACCAATCACCTATTGGAAGAACACCAAGAAGTAATCCAGCCACTTACACAGGGCTTTTTGATTTAATAAGAGATGTTTTTGCTCAAACAAATGAGGCTAAAATGAGAGGCTATCAAAAGGGGCGTTTTAGCTTTAATATAAAAGGCGGACGCTGTGAGGCTTGTTGTGGTGATGGAATAATAAAAATAGAAATGCACTTTTTACCTGATGTGTTTGTTCCTTGCGAGGTGTGCGGCGGAAAAAGATATAACAGAGAGACTCTTGAGGTAAAATATAAGGGAAAATCAATATCTGATGTGCTTAACATGACTGTTGAGGAGGCTCTTGAGTTTTTTGGTAACTTGCCTAAACTTAAAAAGAAATTAGAGACACTGTATGATGTTGGACTTTCTTATATAAAACTCGGTCAGCTCTCAACTACACTTTCTGGTGGGGAGGCACAAAGAGTAAAATTGGCTACAGAGCTTAGCCGTAAAGCCACAGGAAAAACGATGTATATATTAGATGAACCTACAACAGGTCTTCACACGGCTGATGTACACAGACTATGCGACATTATTCAAAGACTTGTTGAGGGAGGCAACTCGGTTGTTATAATAGAGCATAATATAGACGTGATTAAAACTTCAGATTATATAATAGACCTTGGTCCAGAGGGCGGAGACGGCGGCGGAAATATTGTTTGTGCCGGAACGCCAGAGGAAGTATGCGAGTGCTCTATGTCGTATACAGGAAAGTATCTTAAAAAATATATTAAATCGTAAAATTAATATTAAAAAATATGATTTGTGTTTAATTATAATGTTTCTAAAAGTTATATATAGTATCTGTTGTGAACAATTACAAACAGAAAATAAATAAAATTATTGACAAAAATAATTTATAAGTTTATACTTATACGCAGTTTTCAATTTTAAGACTTTGTTTAAGGAGAAATGACAAATGTTAAAATTTAATTTTGCCAATGTCATTATTAACATTATTAACCTCATTATTATTAATGAGGCTATTTGTGTTGGTAAAAGGCGTTTTGGCAGATTAAATGTTTAACTAAAGTTTTAATAAGTTTAACTTTTAAACCATGTCAAGCCAAGCGCTGACATGGTTTTTTTATTCTTTAACCTACTAAGTAAGTCACCGCCTTATTAGGCGGTGAGTACAAAGGCGTTGTTAATCAAGGCTTTGGAGGTTATGAGTATTTTTTGACTTTAACGAGAGGTGGTTTATTATGTTACTTACAGGCTGTGAAATAATAATGGAGGTACTTGCAGAACAAGGCGTTGACACTGTTTTTGGTTATCCAGGTGGACAAGTGCTTAGTATATATGACGCACTTTATAAAAATAGACATGGTATAAAACATGTACTTACAGCACATGAGCAAGGCGCAAGCCACGCCGCCGATGGTTATAGCCGCTCAAGCGGTAAAGTAGGGGTGTGTATAGCCACAAGCGGACCAGGTGTTACTAATATTATTACGGGTTTAGCCACAGCGCACGCCGACTCTATACCAATAGTTGCTATAACGGGAAATGTGCCAATGGAGCTTATAGGCACTGATAGTTTTCAGGAAGTTGACGCCATAGGTCTTTCGATACCTATAACAAAACATAGTTTTCTTGTTAAATCTATAGATACTTTAGCATTTACTCTTAGAGAGGCTTTTAAATTTGCTAAAAGTGGAAGACCTGGACCTGTGCTTGTTGATATACCTAAAAATGTGCAAGTATCAAAAACGGAATATGAGCCTATGGGCTTAGTTGAGAATATACCTGATATAAACGCTGATAAGCAGTTATTGGATGAGGCGGTAAAACTTATAAATGCCTGTAAAAAACCAGTTATATACTGTGGTGGCGGTGTTATAAACTCAAACAGTACCGAGTATATACAGCCTATTGTTGAAAAGTGTGGAGCATACGCCGTATTTTCTATGATGGGACTTACAGCTATGGACTGTGAACATAAAAGACATTTGGGAATGAGTGGCATGCATGGGTTATATGCCGCAACAAAAACACTTACAAAAGCTGATTTGGTTTTGGCTGTAGGTGTAAGATTTACAGAAAGAGCTACAGGAAATAAAGCTAAATTTGCTGAAAACGCCAAAATAATACATATTGATATTGACCCCGCTGAACACGGAAAAAATATAGACGCCGATTTAAAAATACAGGGCAATTTAAGTAACTCTCTTTCGTATATTCTTGAAAATATAAATAATAAAAAAAATAGTGAATGGGATAAAGAGGTTGAAAATTACAAACAGCATGAAAATAAAAACAGAAAAGTAACAGCTCTTTTAATGCCGTGGGACATAATTGAGACTGTAAATAAAAAAGCTACTCCATATACAAATATAGCCACAGATGTTGGACAACATCAAATGTGGGTGGCGCAGTATTATAAATTTAAAATGCCGCGTACACACATTACAAGCGGAGGGCTTGGTACAATGGGTTATGGAATGGGTGCGGCTATAGGCTCTTGTATGGCTACAAAAAGAAGAACAGTTTTGTTCACAGGCGATGGAAGTTTTGGAATGAACCTTAATGAGCTGGCTACAGCAGTATCAGAAAAATTGCCTATAACTGTAGTTATTATAAATAACAAACGTCTTGGAATGATAAGACAATGGCAAAGTAGATTTTTTGACGGTCATTTTATGGCGACAGTGCTTGATAGAAAAACGGATTTTGTAAAGTTGGCGGAGGCTTTTGGGGCGGAAGGATACAGAGCTAATAGTATAAAAGAACTTGAACAAGCGCTTGACAGGGCTTTTGATATTAATACACCTTGTGTTATAGAATGTGTTATTCCAAGCGATGAGGATGTACTTCCTATGGTTCCGCCTAATGGTTCGGTAGATAATATGATATTTAAGTAATTATATAAAAGGGAGATATTAATATGAATGAGAAATTTTCTTTGTCAATAGTTGTTACAAATCAGCCTGGTGTGCTTACAAGAATATCATCGCTTTTTAGCCAAAGGGATTTTAATATTGATACTTTTACATCAGGAAAAACAGAAGATGAGGATTACGCCCGAATAACAATTACAGCAAGCGGAGATATGCGTAAAAAAGAACAAATGATTAAACAAATATCAAAACTGTATGATGTTAAAAAAGTTGAAGTTATGCAGCCGGAAAATACAATACTTAGAGAACTTTTAATTGTTAAAGTAAGTGCGAGCGGTGAGAAATTAAGAGAAATATTAGACGCAGCGTCAGTATTTAGAAGCAAAGTTGTTGATATGTCGCCAGGGTCGGTATGTGTTGAAATAACAGGTGAGACAAGCAAAATAGATGCATTTTTAAATTATATAAAAGATTATGGAATACTTGAATATTGCCGTACAGGGCTTATAGCTGTGCAAAGAGGAAAGACGTGTCTTTATAAAAATATTAAAACGGCTTGAATTAATAAAAATTAATGCTTTTACAGTTTAAAATTCCCAAAAAGGAATTAAAAATAAAATAAAAAGGAGATAAAAAATTATGGCAAAAATGTATTATGCAGAGGATGCAGACAGAAAACTTATAGCTGATAAAAAGGTTACAATAATAGGCTATGGAAGTCAGGGACATGCACATGCACTTAACTTAAAAGATAATGGTGTTGATGTAACAGTTGGTCTTTATGAGGGTTCTAAAAGCAAAAAAAGAGCTGAAGAGGCTGGACTTAAAGTAAAAAATACAAGTGACGCTGTAAAATGTGCTGACATAGTAATGATACTTGTAAATGACGAGATACAGGCTAAATTATATAAAACTGAAATAGAGCCTAATCTCAAAGAAGGAGCTACATTGGCTTTCGCCCATGGATTTAATATACATTATGGACAAATTGTTCCGCCTAAAAGTGTTGATGTAATAATGGTAGCTCCAAAAGCTCCAGGACACACTGTAAGAAGTCAGTTTATTGACGATTTTGGTGTACCAATGCTTATAGCGGTATATCAAGATGTAAGCGGAAAGGCTAAAGAAACTGCTCTCGCTTACGCCGATGCTATAGGCGGCACAAGAGCCGGAGTGCTTGAGACTACATTTAAAGAGGAAACAGAAACAGACCTTTTTGGAGAACAGGCTGTTTTATGCGGTGGTGTTTGCGCACTTATGAAAGCGGGATTTGATACACTTGTTGAGGCGGGTTATCAGCCAGAAAGCGCTTACTTTGAGTGTATGCACGAAATGAAACTTATAATTGACCTTGTTGTTAAAGAGGGCATGTCTTTTATGAGAAATTCTATAAGCGACACGGCGGAGTATGGCGACTACACGGCTGGACCTAAAATTATAACAGAGGACACAAAAAACGCTATGAGGGGAATACTTAAAGACATAAGAGAAGGTAATTTTGCTAAGGATTGGATACTTGAAAATCAGGCTAACCGTCCTCACTTTAACTCAATGAGAAGAATGCAGAAAGAGCACCTTTCCGAAACCGTTGGCGCGGAGCTTAGAAGCCATATGAGAATGAAATAATAACTAAATTGCCGCTAATATATATTGGCGGCAATTATTTTATCTCTTGTTCTAAATTTTTAAATTCTTCTGTATTAAAAAAATCGGTTAATGTAATATCAAGCCCATCACATAATAGCTTTATTGTAACAATACCCGGATTTTTGCTTACACCGCTTAGAATGTTTTTTAGAGTTGTTGGAGGAACAGCGAACAAACGAGCTAAGCCATTTATTGTAAGTTTTCTTTCTTGGCATAACTCTAAAATTCTGTTAGCAACAATAACTCTTGTGCCCATAAACAAATT
>CATJUP010000108.1 GCA_949743655.1 uncultured Eubacteriales bacterium | reverse complement strand
GGTTTTGTGTTCTTTCTGTCCTCTGTCGCCGCAAAGTCCCACGCTCTCACCCATTTAACAACGTCATTAGGCACACTCTCGACAATTTTTATCTGTGACCTTTTGAAGTACAGCCCAGCTGCCGGACGTATTTTCCAGTTGCCGTTTAAAAGCCTTTCTTTTTCCACAATAGGCAAAGCCTGTAAATTGCCTATATACGCCGGGTCTAAATCCATTAATATTTTGTTGTCCGTAAGTTTTGACGCTATAAAAGTAACACTTTTTACAGCGCTCTTTTCGGCTCTCGTTGTTAAATTAAATTTTTGGTACAGTTCATTTTTTGTATCATCCCAGTATATAACATTATTATAATAATACATATACCTCAATAATCCGCTTCGTTCCTGTATTGGATAACCCGTTTCTTTGTCAAGCCACCAGTTTATAAACTCAGCAACCCAACTATCCGCGTCAGGATTTGTCGTAGCTCTTATGTATCCGCTCACACTGCTGTCGCTCCTATTTCTTGAGAGCATATAAAAAAACTGACCCTTTGTGAAATGTGTCAGCTCGTCAAACATTATGAGCGGTATTTGTGAACCCTGCCAACTTAAAACATCCTTTTCATATTCCAAATGGGCAAATGTTACCTTTGCCCCGCTTTTGAATATCCACGAGGCTTTAGGTGTTTTTACCGCTCTCGCTCCGCACAGAGGATATATTTTACTTGCCGTGTCCCACAGCCCACCTTGTGAGAACACCTGATTGTAATTCTTTCTAAATATAACAGCGCCAAACTTTGGATTATTTATGTGACGCAAAGGTTCAAGTAAAAGTCCAAATGTCTTTCCGCCGCCTGCCGCGCCGCCATATACACAAATATCCGCGCTTGTTGAAAGAAACATCTCTTGAGGTCCTTTTTGAGGTCTTATCACAACAGGCATATTTTTACACTTCTCTCTCATTATTTGGTATATATATATTAATTGTCTCACCAAAATTCTCTGGTTTGCTTTCATTTAATTTTGAAAGTATCTCCAAACATTTAATTTTCAGTCTGTCATTGCTTATTATGGCGTTATTATATTTAAGCATCATCTCATCAGCGGAATTAAGACGTGTTTCTTTAGTTTCCGTTTCGTTGCTATTGCCGCCTTTTGTTTGACTAACAGTCATACCGCCCAATATAAGCCCCTTGGGGGCTTTTTCAGTCTCTGTCATTTTCTCAAACAAACGCATATTTCTTATATCGCTTAGTCTGCTCATTATCTCAAGTTCTTTTCCAGCGTCAATATTTCCACCTAAAATATACTCTTGTTCTTCTTTCGTGAGAGTTCGTGTATTTATTTTAGCGAACAGCCCATGTTTAACGCTGTTTGTGTTGCCAACCGGCGCGCCGCCGGAATTTCCAACAGCGTTTTTATTACCAGTTGGCGCGCCCTTTTTATTTTCATTTTTAACTAAAATTTTCTTTTTTGTCTTTGCGACTTTTTTATTGTCACTGCTGCAACTTTCTGTAACTTTTTGGTTTAGGGTTGCAGAATTATCACAGCCGAGTTTTTTCCATTTTCTTTGTGCCCAAGATTTAACCGTACTTTCGGAAACCCCATATTTATCAGCTATCTCTTTGTATTTAAACCCTTTTTTGCAATCCTCGTAAGCCTCTTGCCATTTTTCCAATTACAAATTCACCACCTCCGAATTGAGTTGTTTTAAAAGTATAAAAAAATAATAAAATTATCTTTTAAAAATTTATTCTTTTATGTTTTTGCTTTTGTTGTAAGCGTCAATTAAAATATCCTCGTCAAAACCAAAACTTTCATACCCCTCAAGGCATGTGTTGACATAAAAACTTGTAGGTAAGCCTTTTGGTCTGTCTTCGCGCATTATATAAACAAAACCCTTTCTTTTTGTTTCTTTTCCATTTTTTATGTTCTTTACAATTAGTTTCATTTCTTTTTTATAATAAAAAATCGGAAATCCCTCATAACGGTCAAGCGCTATTTCGTCTTTTTCCGTAACTTCCCATACACCAACGGGGACTTTTCCATTTATTTTTGGCTCTATGGTAAAATAGACTCCTGTTCGACTTCCCTTAAAAAGCAACTTATATCCTTCAACAACTGATTTCCCAACAATTTTAGCGTTTGGACAACGATAACTCATTTGTTTTATATTCAGGTTGCTTCCGTACGCTATGTAATACCTCTTTTTCATTTAAAATCATCCTTTTCGAAAGGAACACCCTTCTACTGCCGTAAGACCGCCAAAGCGGTCAATTACAGTGGCAGAAGGCTAATCCCTTGCTGTTTTTATTCACGCATTGTCTTGCGAAATGAGGCGTCACCCTCAAGCCTTCTTGTAAGTATATTTCTTGCCGTTTTAAATTCATCTCCTATAAAACCAAGCCTTAAAAGCCATGTTCTCATAGCGTATTTTGGGTTTTCGTTTTGCTGCGGCTTAGGACTCGCGCTTTTAGCTTCCTTTTCCATTTGACTAAGCGCCAAACAAAACTGTATGTAACTTTTAAGCTGTCCGGCGTGAAGTCCATTCTGTTTGCCGCCTTCTGGTTCATCAAACTGAAAAAGTCTAAATTCGATAGTACCTTTTGTAAATACCGCGTGGTAATTAAGCATATGGTATCTGTTAATGTTATAGTGACCTCTTCTTCCATATTCAGCCTCATTTGACTTATACCATATATCAGCAATCTGTTCTATCGTTTCTGGTTTTTCATTATTGACTGCTTCTAAAAATTGGGGGGTCAACCATTTTACAGTAATTCCTAATTCTTCTTTCATCAAGGTTTAAAGCGTTCGCGATAAGTTCCTCATAGCTCGCCATTATGTTAGCTAAATTTCTCATGCTTTTTGCCGTGTGTCCATTCGCCCCTATGTGAATATGTATTCCGCATCTTCTTGAGGCGTCGCTTTTTGCTCCGGCGCGTATAAGTTCACGTATAAGTTCCTGTAAAAGTTCCGCATCATCATATTTAAGTATTAGTGTTACCATTTCGCATTTTTCACTGTTTTTTCCAAAAATGCTTGAGTCTTTTAGGAATTTCCATTCTCTTCCCTGCTCGTCCCACGCCAACCAAACGTTGTATCTGTTTTTTGCCGCTGTGTCTTTATACTTACCTGTTCCAAAAAGTTCTGCTGCTATTTTAGCCGCCTC
>CATJUP010000107.1 GCA_949743655.1 uncultured Eubacteriales bacterium | reverse complement strand
TTCACTTTATTGTTTTTAGGGTAAAACAACATATTATACAAAATTGGTTTCGCTTTTTACTTTGTCAAACTCTTCTATAATTTCTTTTGAAGGTTCTTTAGTTAAAAGACTTACCACAACTATAACAATACTTGCCACTATAAACGCTGGAAGAAGCTCATATATATTCCAAAATCCACCCATTGGTTTTACACAATATTTCCAAACAAAAACCATAACTCCTCCAGAAATCATTCCTGATATAGCCCCTTCTCTTGTTGTACGTCTCCAGAACAATGAAAAAAGCATTATAGGACCAAAAGCGCCGCCAAATCCTGCCCAAGCAAACGAAACAATATTAAATACAGAACTATTAGGGTTTCTTGCTATTATAGCCGCTATAACAGATATTACTAAAAGCGTTGTTCTCGCCAAAGCCATTGTTCTTTTAGGACTGTCGTCCTTATTGAATATTCCAAATATGTTCTTTGACACAGCCGATGATGCCGCTATAAGCTGTGAGTCAGCCGTAGACATTGTTGATGCTAAAATACCAGCGAGTATAATTCCCGCTAACAAAGCCGGTATAATACCATATGTACTTAAAAGTGCCGAAATCTCAACAATTATTGTCTCGGCGGCCGAAGAACCCTCAAGATAATTTACAGCTCCAGCATTAGTCATGGCAAGACCAACAACACCTATAAATATAGCCATGGCAAGCGATATAACTACCCATACCGTAGCAATTCTTCTTGAAAGTGTAAGTTTGTTGTGGTCATTAATAGCCATAAATCTTAAAAGCACATGAGGCATACCAAAATAACCAAGTCCCCAAGCAAATGTTGATACTTTTGATATAAAACCATATTCCACAGCAGTATTTGTCGCTGGGTCGTACATTGTGTTTAAAGAAAGATAACCTGTAATATTTTTGGCATTATCTAATACGGCGTCCATACCTCCAGCTACTTTAATTCCAAATATAAAAACAACTATAAGCGCTATACTCATAACTATACTTTGTATAAGGTCTGTTGTACTTGCTGCCAAAAAACCACCAAGGGCTGTATAACCAACTATAATAACGGCGCTTACTATCATAGCGGTCATGTAATCTACACCAAAAAGACTTGAAAATAACTTTCCGCAAGCCGCAAAACCTGAAGCCGTGTATGGAATGAAAAAAACAAGTATTACAATAGCCGAAATTATCATTATAACATTACTTTTGTCACGGTATCTATTTGAAAAAAAGTCCGGAATTGTAATAGAGTTTGTAACATGAGAATATCTTCTTATTTTTTTTGCTACAATAAGCCAGTTAGCATATGTTCCAACTGCCAATCCTATAGCCGTCCAGCTTGCGTCACATATACCAGTGGCATAAGCTACACCAGGCAGACCCATTAAAAGCCAACTGCTCATATCAGACGCCTCGGCACTCATAGCCGTTACTATAGGTCCAAGTCTCCTTCCGCCAATATAAAAATCATCTGCTGTGTTATTGTTTTTAGAACACGCAGCTCCAACAATAAGCATACCTATAAGATATAATCCTATAGCTATCATAATGCAAATTTGTGATGTTCCCATTTTATCTGCTCCTTTTATAATAATTTTTGACGTATAAATTTGCCAAATTAGTAGCTATTATATCATATAATTAATTAAACTAAAATACAGAATTTAGTATAGACTAAAGTTTATACTAAATTGCAAATAAACAACAGTTTTTACTTAATTATAAGTATTTTTTATTAGTATATATATTATAATTTATATCTAATAAATAATAGTAATTATATTATACTGTTAAAAAAATTGTGTTTTTTTTGGTTTAATTAAACTTTAATTTTTCAGTCTATTATGATATAATTTTTAAAGGAGGTATAATAATGAATTTAATTGACAAGAAACTTTTTTTATTTGATATAGACGGCACAATATCATTAGGAGAAAATTTTTTGCCAGGCGGAAAAGAAATTTTAAATTTTATAAAAGAAAAAAATAAAAGATACATATTTGTTACAAATAATTCTACTAAAAGCACTCAAGACTATATCAAAAAATTTAAAAGAATGGGACTTGAAACCGAGGAATATAATTTTGTAACAGCCGCAAGCATAGCTATAAAATACATGCAAAAATATAATGGAAAAAAGATTTTTGTTATTGGCACGGAATCTTTTATAAACGAACTATTAAATAACAACATAAATGTAACTCAAAAATACCAAAATGATGTAGCTTGTGTTCTTGTTGGTTTTGACAACGAACTTACATACAAAAAAATAGAAATCGCTTGTCATTTATTATACAAAACTAATATTGATTTTGTCGCCACAAATCCAGATTTAGCATGTCCGACCGAATTTGGTTTTGTTCCAGATTGCGGAGCTATATGCCAAATGATAACTTCAGCAGTAAAAAAAACACCTGTATTTTTAGGAAAGCCAGAAAGATTTATACTTGACACCTGTATTGAAATTACAGGCTGTAAAAAAGAAGACATAATTATTATAGGTGACAGACTTTATACAGATATACTTTTTGGCAAAAATAATTGTGTTGATACTGCTGCTGTTTTGACAGGAGAAACAAATATAACCGAAATTAACAACTCAATTTACAAACCAGATTTTGTTTTTAAAACTGTTTACGAAATGTTTAATAAAATGATATAGGAGGAAATAAAATTGAAAAAAATATTTTTGTTATTGGCTTCAATAACAACTTTAATGTGTGTATCTGCTTCAGCATTGGCTAATGACGACTGCATTTATAGTATAGACATAAGTCTAAACAAAAATCAAGTTATGATATACAAAAAAGATGATAGCGGAAACTATACAATACCATTTAAAACTTTTGTATGCTCTATTGGTAACGACACACCTGAAGGTGAGTTTTACACAAGCGACAAATACAAATGGCGTGAGCTTTTTGGCAATGTTTATGGTCAATATGCCACAAGAATAACTGGGCATATACTTTTTCACTCTGTTCCATATATCGAAAGAGATAAATCAACACTTGAATATGAGGAATACAATAAACTTGGTCAAAAAGCCTCTATGGGCTGTATAAGACTTTGTGTAAGTGATGCTAAATGGATATATGATAACTGTCCTTCAAACACACTTGTGAGAATATTTGATGATGTGGATATGCCATTAGAAAAGCCGGAAGCTATAAAAATAGATTTACTTGACAATAAAAAAGGCTGGGACCCTACTGACCCAGACAAAAACAACCCATGGAACAAAACAAAAATATCAGAAGAAATAATTGTGACAGACGAAATATCTCAAAATACAAACTTAACTGAAACTACCGAAATTTACGAAAGCGATATATATGATAAAAACAATAATGATATTCCAGATATATACATATTAAAAAATAATAAAATAAAAACAGCAGATGATTTTGAAAAGAGAATAATTGATATATACTCTAATGATATACTTTTTAAAGCGGAAACTCTCATTTATGGAAACGATTATTACGTTTCTCTGCCCGAAATAATACCAATGTTAGAAGTGTGCGGTATTGACATTGATACTAACAACAAAGAGGGAAATGGTTTTACTGTACTTCTTGACAAAACATGTTCAATAATGGATTGGGAACTTGACCGCATAATAAACGAAAACAGCGCCGAAAGAGAAAAAAGTGTTCTTTTGTGTATAAACGGCAAAAAGTTAATTACAACAATTTATTCATATAAAGGGCAAAATATGTTTAATTTAAACACAGTATGCAGCATGGCTAACTGTGAGTTTTTGTATGACAACGGTTGTATTTTTATAAACAAAATTGACACAAAATAAACTATAATAAGACCGTGTAATAAACACGGTCTATTTTTTTACCAGTCAATTATAGCGTCAATAATAATTCTTTGCTCCATACTTGTTTTACGCAAATAAATACGTGTAGTCTCTATACTTTCGTGCCCCATAAGGTCAGCTAAAAATGCTATGTCATTACAGCGCTCCAAAAAACTTTTAGCAAAACGATGCCTAAAAGAATGTGGATACACAACATCTGGGTCAATACCATACTGCAAAGCTAATTTTTTAAGCTGACTTGCTATTCCCCTTGTTGTTATGCGTTTGCCGCGTCTGTTAGAAAAAATAAAGCTGCTTTTTTGCTCTCTTTCGCTTAGCCAAACAAGAGCTTCTTCTTTAAGGGCTTTAGGTATATATATTCGTCTTAGTTTTCCGCCTTTTGAGTATAAATCAACATATCCAGCTTTTACATTTTCAGTTTTAAACTGAACAAGCTCGCTTACTCTCGCCCCTGTAGCGGCTAAAAAGCGTATAACAAAATACCAAAGTATTTCATTGTTCTGCTTTAGCTTAGCTTTAAAATATGTATAATCCGCCTCACTTATTACATTTTCTAAAAATGGCTTTTGCTGAACTCTAACAAGCTGAAGCTTCCATGCCTCTTTTCCAATAATCTCCAAATACGAATTTATAGCGTGTAAGCGTAGATTTACTGTTCTTGGATTATAATTTTCAATCAGCCAAACTTTGTAATCCCGCAAATTTTTCTTTCTCAGTTTGCCATAATTCTTTTGGAATTGTTTTACAGCGTACAGATATGTTGTAATTGTACTTTCAGATAGATTTGTGCTCATTAAATGGGCTTTAAATTCTTTAAATCCTTCAACCATAGTGAAAGACCTCCTTTCACCATGATTATATAAACAAAGCATCTATTTTCTGCCTATTTTCAGCATTTTTTGCCTTTTTCAAAACTTCTTGCGATGTATTATAATGTATATTGGCACAATAATATTGATACGTTAATCACACTGCCCTAATAAACTGTCTTAAATTATCAATACTTAATTAACGTGACCAAATTGTTTTGCCACCCAAAACAATATTTTCAATCATTTCTATGTCTATATATGTTTTGTAGTGTCCCTCATTAAATAAAGGAGATACAAGCACTTTTCGAGCACTAATATATAATGTGCTATCGTATTGATTATACTTCCAACATATAAGTGCCACTGAAGATTCTATAGTGTCTACTTGTAACTCCAACTTTTGACCATTTACATATGTCGTGCAATAAACTTGTTCACCAGAAACAGGCTCGCCAATAATAAATAGCTTTGCTATAAGTCCCAAACAAACAGCAAGTAATATTAATATAATCACAACTACTCTTTTTTTATAATTATTATTCATACAATTCACCGGTCATTTTA
Source organism: uncultured Eubacteriales bacterium (assembly GCA_949743655.1). Classification (GTDB taxonomy): domain Bacteria; phylum Bacillota; class Clostridia; order Lachnospirales; family Anaerotignaceae; genus Neoanaerotignum_A. Next base: position 11,583 of record CATJUP010000107.1, on the reverse strand, counting down.
AATTTCTATTTATAACTCTGATTACAGCATCAAATTTTATTTAATTTTATATTTTTTCTGGCGCAAGAGGCATTTCCCATGCTGTATGGTCTGTATGCAAAAGCTCCTCAGCTCTTTTGGAAAGAGGTTTTTCAATATAATTTTCATAAAGACTATTTATAGCTGGGTTTTCATGAGAATAACGAATTTCAGAATTTTCGTCAATATTATATAACTCATCTCCTCTTTCAGCATAAAGCTCATAACCCTCTTTTATAGGCTGACCACCGCCACCGGCACATCCACCAGGGCAAGCCATTACCTCAACAAAATCAAAATGTGCCTTACCACTTCTTATAGCTTTTAAAAGCTTTCTGGCGTTGCCTAAACCACTTACAACCGCTGTTTTAATTTCTTTATCGCCTATTTTAAATACAGCCTCTCTTATACCGTTTTTACCTCGTATTTCTTTAAAGGCATCAGGCTCGGGATTATGCCCTTCTAAAACAGCGTATACTGTTCTTAAAGCCGCCTCCATTACTCCGCCTGTAGCACCAAATATAACGCCAGCCCCGCTGCTTGTTTCTATAGGATAGTCGCAAGGCATTTCTTTTAAATGCTCTACAGATATATGCTCTGAACGTATTAATTTTACAAATTCCCTTGTTGTTAAAACAATATCAACATCACGTCCAGTTTTTGCGTCATCCATTGTAGGCAAAGCTGCCTCTCTTTTTTTAGCCATACATGGCATAATTGATACAAAATAAATTTTCTCGGCTGGTATGTTCATAACTTTGGCATAGTATGTTTTTAATATAGCCCCAAACATCTGTTGAGGAGATTTTGATGTTGAAAGGCAATCAACCATATCAGGGTATTGTGATTTTAAAAATCTTACCCATCCCGGACAACACGATGTAAAAAGAGGATATTTATGCTCTCCTTCTGATATACGTTTTAAAAGCTCGTTTCCTTCTTCCATAATAGTAAGGTCGGCGCTAAAATCTGTATCAAAAACATAATCAACGCCCATTCTTTTAAGAGCGGCTGTTATTTTGCCTATTGTTGCATATTTGCGCGGTATGCCTAAACTTTCGCCCCATGCTGCCCTAACAGCGGGCGCAACTTGAACAATAACAACTTTGTCTTTGTCAGCTAAAGCCTCAAAAAACTTGTCTGTGTCATCACGGCAACTAAGAGCACCTACAGGGCAATGCGTTATACACTGACCACACATAGCGCAGTCGGAGTCCATAATCATACGATTATGTGAAACATCTACAGTAGTACGCGCTCCTGTTCCGCTAACGTCCCAAATATTAAGTGTCTGTATTTTATCACAAACCTGTATACAGCGCATACATTTTATACATTTTGAGGCGTCTCTTCTCAATATCGCTCTATGGCTCCAAAGTGTTTTAGGCTCTCTTTTTTTATACACAACATCGTATATACCCAAATCATTTGCCACTTTTTGAAGTGGACAGTTGCCGCTTCTTGGACAATACGCGCAATTAGAGTTATGCTGCGATAATATAAGCTCTACATTTGTTTTACGTGCCTCACGAACTTTTGGGCTGTTTGTATGTACTTTCATTCCCTCACGCACAGAGTTATTGCAAGATGCCACAAGCCTATCTATACCCTCTATCTCTACTATACACACGCGACAAGCCGCTATTTCGTTTATATCTTTTAAAAAACACAATGTTGGTATATTAATTCCAGCTAAGCGTGCTGCCTCAAGTATAGAGGTGTTTTCTTCTACCGCAACAGGTATATTATCTATAGTTAAGTTTACCATTTGTCTATTCGCCCTCCTTTAAATATACCGTATCCATAGTGGTCACATCTAAGGCAGCGACTCGACTCAGCATTAGCCTCCTCTTGTGTAAGCCCTGTTTCTATAAGATTAAAATCAGTATTGCGTTCACCAGCACTGCGCTCTTTTGTGTTCATTCTTCCGCAAGCTGGACGCACTCCAAGACGCGGCTGAGGTACCTCAACATCACTTGATATTATATGATTAAAACCAAGATACTCATCTATATTAGCGGCAGCTACTTTTCCAGCGGCTATTGCCCTTATAACAGTAGCAGGACCTGTAGTACAATCTCCTCCCGCAAAAACGCCGTCTATATTTGTAATTTCATTATCAGCCAATGTTCCTATAACACCGCGTTCTATATTTACGCCAAAATCGGCAAAAGGCTGTATTTCTATTCCTTGACCAACAGCGGCTATAACTATGTCACAAGCAAGACGCACAGGCTCAGCATTAGCATTTACAGGACGTGGTCTTCCAGATTTATCTATTTCCCCTGCTATTTGAGGCTGTACCCAAATAGCTGTAACATTTCCGTCCTCGTCACCCGAAATTCTTAAAGGAGACTGTAAACAAAGTATTTCACAGCCTTCCGATTCCGCTCCAGAAACTTCTTCTGGCTGTGCTGTCATATCAGCTCTTCTTCTTCTGTAAACACATGTAACACTTTCTGCACCAAGACGTTTTGCACTTCTTGTACAGTCCATAGCCACATTTCCGCCGCCTACTACCACAACACGCTTTTTAGTAAAATCAGGAAGTGTGTTGTCTCCTATTCCTCTAAGCATTTCAACCGCTGATATAACGCCTCGTTTGTCCTCACCCTCTATGCCTATTTTTTTGTCATTGTGAGCACCTATGGCTATATAAATGCAATCAAATTCTTCTTTAAGTTTAGGTATTGTTACTGTTGTTCCTATCTCAACGCCTGTATGCGCTTTAACACCTGTTGACAATATACAATCTATATCCTCTTGAAGTCTCTCTCTTGGCAATCTGTAACTTGGTATTCCATATCTCAGCATACCGCCTAATTTATCACGTTTTTCATACAATTCTACCGAGTGACCCATTAATGATAAATAATAAGCCGCGCTTAAACCACTTGGTCCTCCGCCTATAATAGCTACTTTTTTACCTGTAGGCTCTGAGCATTTAGGTGCTGGAACAATTCCAGAATGGTCTACGGCATAACGTTTAAGTCCTCGTATATTTATAGAATCGTCAATCATGTTTCTTCTGCAACGCGCCTCGCAAGGATGCTCGCAAACAAAAGCGCATGCTGTAGGGAATGGATTGTCTTTTCTTATAAGCCTTACAGCATCGGCACAGCGCTCCGAGTTTATAAGGGCTATATATCCTGGTATATCAACTTTAGCTGGACACAGCGCCACACATGGCACAGGCTGATAAATATTAAACCTACAGCGTTTATTTACTATATGTTCAACATAATCATCTCTAAAGCCCACAACACCCCTTAAAACCATATTAGCCGCCTCATAGCCTATAGCGCAGTCGGCTGTATTTTTTATTACCCTCGCTGTTTTTTCTATAATATCTATGTACTCTAATGTGGCTGTTCCGTCAAGTACCTCGTCTATAAGTTCCGAGAGCTGTGTAAGACCTACACGGCATGGCACACATTTTCCGCAAGTCTGCGCATGACACATTTTTAAAAATGCGTTTGATATGTCTATAGGACATATTCCTGGAGGGCTCGCTGTTATTCTGCGTTCTACATCTTTGTAAAGATTTTCAACTACGGTTTGGGCGTAGTCTGGTGTTATTATGCTTAATCGGCTCAAAACTCAATCCCCCTAACAAATTTTTATTTTAATTATAATTATAACTCTTGCATCAAATCTATACAACATTTTTGCGTATAAAAACGCTTTTAAATTTGTACCTGCACTATTTTTAGTATATGCCATATACTAAAAGCAAAGGAGGTAATAAATTATGCGTTATCCAAAATTAGACTGTTGTAGAAAACCAATTTTAACTGAACCTGAAAACACAGATAAATCATTTGTAAGATTTTTAAATGCCATACCTAATACACCTGATATGGCTGTAGACATTTATGTAAATAGAAAACTTGTTGTAAAAAATCTTAAATACGAAGATTTTACCGAATATGTACCTACAAGAAGCGGCGTACACACAATACAAATTTATCCTGCTGGAAACGATACAGAACAACTTGTTGATATGCAGGTTACATTTGAACCTAAACATATATATACAGCAACTGCTATAGGAACCATTGATAATATTGAGGTTGAGGTTTTTGATGATAAATATATGAAAGACAGCCCAAATTGTGTATATATGAGGTTTATAAATCTTTCACCAGACAGTTTAGGCGTAAATATATATATAGACGACATTCCAGTTGTGTATGAGCTTGAGTATACTGAGGTTACGGATTATTTAAAATTATCAGCCGGAAAGCATACAATGGTAATTGAAACTGAAGACGGAACAAGACTTGTAACACATCCTAACATGGTGCTTAAAGAGGGAAATATATACACTTCATATATTGTTGGTCTTACAAAAGGAGAGCCTTTTATTCAAGTGCTTATACCTCTTGACGGTTCAAGCTATATAAGAACAGACATATAAAAAATAATGCCCGTGAATTTAATCACGGGTATTTTTTATAAAAATCAAGATCAGGAAAAATTATCAGCTATTATTTTTAAAGCAGGATTATGTATTAATGTATTACCATGCTCCATAAGAAAATACTTAGTAAGCACATTTGATGAATACATACTTCCATACTCATTTAATATATATTCTATTGTTGAGTCTTTATTTTTATCGTTACTTTGAAGCAAAAGAAAATACTTTTGATTGTATGTATATATTTCGCTGTAGCCAGAAAACATATTAGCTATTCTTACAGACGCGTCTATAGCGTTATCAAAACACGAAAAATAATAAACCATTACATCATTTTCCTCAATGTCGTCACTTTTAAATTGAGCTATCCCCTTTTTCTTATATCGCCTCAAATCCTTATTTTGAGCTATAAGTTCTAAATTTTCTTTTTGAAGGCTGTTATCAGGAAGTTTAGTAATTATAATCATAAGACTATCAATTAAAATAGGCGTAGCCTCAACCATAAGAGGCGTGTTGTCCACTTCAAATCCACACTGTCTAAAAGCCTTTTCCATTAGATTTCTAAAAAGTTCCTGTGTTTTATCAGTTGGCTTTATAAGCTCCTCTATTCTAATGTTATTTTCTTTTAGGTCCTCACTGCTCAATGTCAATTTAATCTGGTTTTCACTTATCTTTTCTATTTTCATTTTATCACTTCCAATCTATTATATGATGTAAGTATAAATAAAAATTTGCTTTATGTAAAGAGGTTATTATTGTATAAAGCATAAAAATTAACATTATTTGAAGTTATTTTACTCACTTTATTTAAATAAAGTGAGTTATTGTTTGTAATGCTTGTAATATAGCATTACCAGTCTGTTTCAGCCTTTCCCACTCTAAGCATAAGCTCTACAACAGCCTCTTTTCTGTCTTTTCCATTAAAAAGTACATCATTTATGGCTTTTATTATAGGCATGTCAACATCGTACTTAACTGAAAGGTCATAAGCAGCCTTTGCCGTGTTTACACCCTCTACTACCATATGCACTTCTTTAAGTGTTTCGTCAAGGCTTTTTCCCTGTCCTAACAAAATACCCGCCCTTCTATTTCTTGAGTGCATACTTGTGCAGGTAACAATAAGGTCTCCCATTCCTGAAAGTCCTGTAAATGTTTCTCTTTTTCCTCCCATTTTAACGCCAAGGCGAGCTATTTCGTTAAGTCCTCTTGTCATTAAAGCGGCTTTAGTATTGTCGCCAAAACCAATACCGTCATTCATTCCAGCAGCGAGAGCTATAACATTTTTAAGCGCGGCTCCTAATTCTATTCCCACCATGTCATCGCTTGTGTATATTCTAAAACTTTCGTTCATAAACTCGTCTTGTATCATTTTAGCTGTTTTTATATCGGCGCACGAAACAACACACGCTGTTGGTATATTTTTTCCAACCTCCTCAGCATGGCTTGGTCCAACAAGAGTACATATTTTACAATTAGGCAAACATTCCTCAAGCACTTGCGAAAGCCTTAAAAGCGAGCCCTCCTCAAGCCCTTTGCCAACATTTACTATTACTTGTTCCGGTTTTATATAAGGCTCAAAATCACTTATAGTTTGACGCACAAACTTTGAAGGCACAGCCGTTATTATTATATCCGCATTGTTTACAGCCTCTTGTTTATCATTTACTACACTAATACTTTTATCTATTTTTACTCCTGGGAGAAATTCTTTGTTCTCATTTTCAGACTTTATTCTATCAGCTTCTTCTTTTTTATAAGACCATATAGTAACACTATGACCATACTTGTTAAGCATTACGGCAAGCGCCGTTCCCCAACTTCCCGAACCTATAACAGTTACTTTTTTCATAAGAATTCCTCCATTTATTTTTTAGAAAACAAAGTGCTTTCATTTCCATTAATTATTCTTGATATATTAGCCTTGTGCTTAATTACGGCTACAACAGCCATTACAAAAACTAAAAAAGTTACTTCTTTTGGCGCCGAAAGAATGAGACACATAATAGGCATAGACACAATAAGACATATAGAACCCATTGAAACATATCCCTTTAACAAAAGTCCCACTATACCACAAATAAATGACACTACAGTTACAAGCGGGTTAAAAAATAGCATAAGGCACAAATCCATACCTATAGATGAGGCAATTCCCTTTCCACCCTTAAATTTAAGATAAAATGGAAAATCGTGCCCAAGTATAACACCAAACGATGCGTATGTACCAGCTAAAAGACTGTTATTAAAAAAATGATAACACAGCGCAAAAGCCAATACTCCCTTTCCTACATCACACACAAAAGTTGCCGCTCCCGCTCTTTTGCCAAGAACCCTTAAAGCGTTTGTCGAACCAAGATTACCGCTGCCGTAATTTCTTATATCTTTATTCATTACAAATTCGCCTACAAAATATGCCGACTGAAAACAACCTATAGCATAACCTATTAAAACACAAATTATTCTAAACATTTTATTATCTATCTTTCCTTTCACGCACAACAAAATGTATAGGTGTACCAACAAAACCAAAAGCCTCTCTCAGCTTGTTTTCAATATACCTTCTATAAGAAAAGTGCACAAGCTGTCTATCATTTACAAAAAGTACAAATGTAGGCGGTTTTACAGACGCTTGAGTAACATAGTATATCCTAAGCTGTCTTCCTCTGTCACTTGGCGGCTGCTGTACAGCCATAGCCTCTATAAGTACATCGTTAAGTACCCCTGTGTTTATTCTTAAAGCGTTATTCTCATACACAGTTTTAATAAGCTCCGCCATTTTATTTATTCTTTGCCCTGTTTTGGCTGATATAAATATTTTAGGGGCATAAGACATATAAGCAAGTTCAGTGTCTATATCTCTTTCAAATTTACTCATTGTTTTATTGTCTTTTTCTATACTGTCCCATTTGTTTACAGCTATTAAAACTCCCTTCCCTCTTTCATGGGCTATTCCAGCTATTTTAGAGTCCTGTTCGGTAACTCCCTCGTTAGCGTCAAGCACAAGTATTGCCACATCACATCTTTCAACAGCCGATACCGCCCTTATTATGCTAAATCTTTCTATATCGTCTTTTATTTTACTTTTGCGCCTCATTCCGGCGGTATCTATAAATGTAAAATCAGTACCATTAAAATTTATATCGGTATCTATAGCGTCTCTTGTGGTACCTGGTATATCGCTTACTATAAGTCTATTCTCACCAAGTATTTTATTAATTAAAGATGACTTTCCAACATTTGGCTTACCTATTATAGCTACTTTTATTCTGTCATCTTTCTCACTTAAATCGCTATCTTTAGGAAAATAAGACACAACAGCGTCTAAAAGCTCACCCAAACCAAGCATTTGCCCTGCCGATACCGGAATAGGGTCGCCTATGGCAAGAGAATAAAATTCGTACACATCTAAATTTTCGGTGCGCATATTATCTACTTTATTTACAGCTAAAACAATAGGCTTTTTAGTTTTTCTCAAAATGTTAGCTACTTTCTCGTCCGCATCAGTAACACCTTGTTTTACATCAACCACAAATATAATAACATCAGCGGTTTCAATAGCCATTTCCGCCTGATTAAGTATCTGTTTAATTATAACATTTTCGGTATCAGGGTCCATTCCGCCCGTGTCCACCATTGTAAAATTATTTCCCAACCAATCTACATCGGCATATATTCTATCTCTTGTAACCCCTGGTTTGTCCTGTACTATTGATATACGCTCGCCGGCTATTTTATTAAATAGTGTTGATTTTCCAACATTAGGTCTGCCAACTACAGCCACTATAGGTCTGCTCATAATTCTCCTCCGTATACTATTGTTTTTATAAAATCACTTCCACTTTCTCCAGTGATTTTTATATTTATATTAAGCTCTTTTTCTATATAATTTATATCAATATCATCTAAAAGCACAGTTTCTTCCGCTCTTAATATATTTTTTGGCAAACAAAGATACTCACCTAATTTTTTGTCTTTAAGCTGCTCTATAATATCAACACCTGTAAGAAGACCAGAAACAGATATTTTCCCTCCAAAAAAATTATTCTTAATTTTATAAACATTTATTTTAAGACATCTAAATTTATTCTCCAAACGCTTGCACAAACTTTTTATAAAATCATATGCCGCCTCACCAGTAGCTAAAGACACCTCTTTATTTATTTCACAAGGCTTTAAAGTATCAATATATTCGTCAAACTCATGCTTCATAAGAGAGAGCATTCCAACACCATTTTCAATTTGTGGAAAATCCTCATAAGCGCTGTAGTCTGGTATTTTTTCACCAGCATTTATATAAAACTCGTCAGATACAAAAACAAATCTCGTACCAATATTATTTTTAATTTTTTCCTGCCATTTTGTAACTTGTTTAATAACACTTAAACTGCTTTCAGCGTCAAAATGTTTCATATCATAAAGTCCATCGCGATATTTTGTAATGCCTACAGGCACTACTGAAAGACTTTTGGCGTGAGGATAATATTTATACAAATCCTCTATCGATTTATCAAGTATATCTCCGTCATTTATGTCACGGCAAAGTACAATTTGAAAATTCATTTCTATGTTGGCATTGGCAAGTTTATTTATATAAAGCATAAGTTTATCGGCAAAGCGATTATTTAACATATTTTTTCTAAGTTCCATGTCAGTTGTATGCACCGATATATTTATAGGTGAGAGATGATAATATATTATTCTGTCAAGCTCCTGTTCTTTCATATTTGTAAGCGTTACATAATTACCCTGTAAAAATGAAAGTCTTGAGTCATCGTCTTTAAAATAAAGCGTATCCCTCATTCCCTTAGGAAGTTGGTCTATAAAACAAAATATACACTTATTTTGACAGCTTTTGGCATCGTCCATAAGTCCAGACTCAAAATTTATACCCAAATCTTCATAATAATCTTTTTCAATCTCTACTGTACAAACTTCTCCTTGTTTTGTTTTTATTTCAATCTCAATATATTCGTCATTTATAAGATACCTGTAATCAAATACGTCCAATATTGGCTTACTATTTATTGATAAAATAATATCTCCTGGTTCAATTCCAATTTCCTCGGCTATACTATTTTTGTCAACGCTTATAACTTTATTTTTCAATTTTAAAACTCCTTAAGCGACAAATAAGCCGCCATACTTCCACGGTTTTTACCCATTCTACGGTGAGAGAAAAACAAGTTTTCGTTACACATTGTGCACATATCAGTAACCTCAATATTTTTCTCAGGTACACCGCTTTCAATTATAAGTCTTTTATTAATACCCCATAAGTCGGCTTTATAATGTCCTTTATAGTCTTTATCGTCAAATATATACTCTTTTGCAAAACTTATATTATTGTCAAACTCCTCAATTACTGGCTCATCTATTTGAAAACAACATACTCCTATTGAAGGACCTATACCCGCCAGTATATTTTGCGGTTTACAGCCATAGAGTTCACTCATTTTTTCTATTGTTACCTGTGCCATTTTGTTTGCCGTTCCTCTCCAGCCAGAATGAGAGAGAGCTATAACCTTTTTTACAGTATCAACAAAAAACAAAGGCACACAATCTGCATGAAAAGTACACAGCACAATATTAGGTTTATCCGTAATATACCCATCAAAGCCCTCAATATTTTTATTGCAATGTTCATAACCGACTTTAAGTATTTTAGTGCCATGTATCTGATTACCGCTTACTATTTTATTTTTGTCAAATCCAACAGCATTTGACACTCTTTTTAAATTCTCATCAACGTCACATTTGTTGTCTCCTCTTGAGTAGCTTACATTAAGGCTTTTAAACTCGTTTTTGCTAATGCCTCCTACCCGTGTGGTAAAACAATGGTTTACAATACCTGTTTTATATAAATTATCAAACAAACAAATTTCTACGCCATTTATATTAACTACTCTCATTATCTACTCCCAAAACGCGTTTTTAATATGTCTTATCATAATTTTATCCGCTGCTAAAATTTCTATTACATCAAATCTAAAATCACAGTCAGTTAAATTTCTGCGCTGTATATATTCTTGAGCTGTTTTAATTATTTTTCGCTGTTTTCTTAAATCAACAGCCTCACAAGGCATACCGTTTTTTATATTTTTTCTCAATTTTACTTCAACAAAAACAACTGTGCAATCTTTTTTAGCTACAATATCTATTTCACCATACATTGAGTGATAATTTTTATCTAATATAAAATAACCATTTTTAACAAGCTCTTTGGCGGCTATATTTTCTCCATAAATTCCTTTTATATTACTGTTCATAATCTATAATGTTTTTAACAAAACTTCTGCGGTGTATAGGACAAATACCATATTTTTTTATAGCCTCAATATGCTCTTTAGAGCCATATCCTTTATTTCTGTCAAAACCATATTCTGGATATATTTCGGCATATTTTTCCATAATTCTGTCACGATAAACCTTTGCTATAATACTTGCCGCGCCTATTGATATACTTTTTGAGTCACCTTTTATTATTCCATTTTGCTTAATATGTATATTAGGTATTGTAACAGCGTCTGCCAAAACAAAATCCGGCTTAACACTTAAATTTTCTAATGATTGTTTCATGGCTTTATATGTAGCTTGTAAAATATTAATATCGTCAATTTCTTTTGGCGACACAATGCCAAAACAATAAGATACAGCCTCATTTGTTATTATATCATAAAGTTTTTCTCTTTTTAAGTAAGATAATTTTTTTGAGTCATTAATATCTTGTATAAAAGCGCCTTTTTTTAATATAACAGCCGCCGTAACAACAGGTCCAGCTAAAGGACCTCGCCCTACCTCATCAACTCCAGCCACAAAATTAAATCCTTTGTCATAGCACTCATTCTCATAAAAAGATATAGTTTTAATACGCTCGATTTCAGCCAAATACTCGTTATATTTCTTTTCAGCATTTTTAAGTATATTCAAAACACCTTTTCGGTTGTCATTCTTAATTGAAAATATAAAATTTGGAATATCCGCGGTTTTTAAACTTAAAAACTCTTGTTTTGTATCTGATATACTTTTCAACAAAAAAGCGCCTCCTTAACATATAACAGTATTTTACCATGATTTATTATTCGTATCAATAATACATAACTAAAAAGCTAAATTTAAAATATTAAGTTTTATTAAATTTAAAT
>CATJUP010000106.1 GCA_949743655.1 uncultured Eubacteriales bacterium | reverse complement strand
TTTCGCTTCCTTTCTTTCAAGAAAAAAATATATATTTTTTCCGTGTAAACATATGTTAAAGTTGCTCTTAATACTTGCCACACAATGGTTAAGAGTTAAAGTTCTTTCGCTTCCTTTCTTTCAAGAAAGGAAGAAACCATTGGGCAAAAGACTAACAACAGAAAACTCTTTTATGCCTTCTGCTTTAGAAAAAAGCACAACTATGCCTTCTGGCATAAACTCAAAAATCGCCTGACGACATATTCCGCAAGGAAAAGTAAAGTCTTCGCTTGACGATACTATAGCTATTTTATCAAAATCCCTTTCTCCTTCAGATATAGCTTTAAAAAGGGCTGTTCTCTCGGCGCATATTGTAACACCATAAGAGCTGTTTTCTATGTTGCAACCAGTATATATTTTTTTGTTTTTGCAAAGCACAGCAGCGCCCACTTTAAAATTTGAGTATGGGGCGTAAGAGTGTTCCATAGCTTTTAAAGCGAATTTTATAAGCTCTTTGTTGTCCATATAAACGCCTCCTTAGTTTATCTTTTTATACCTAAATTTTGAAGTATACTTTCTTGTTTGGCAAACATTATTTCTCTTTCGGTATCGTCAATATGGTCATACCCCATAATGTGCAGCATGCTGTGCGCGGTTAAAAAAGCTAATTCACGCCTAAGCGTGTGCCCATACTCGTTAGCCTGATTTATAGCTTTATCTATTGATATAACTATGTCACCTAAAATTATTTCACCGTTTTCGTTCTTTTCCGGCTTCTCATCCTTTTCAAAATTTAACATAGGAAAACTCAGCACGTCTGTAGGCGCGTCTATATTTCTAAATTGTTTATTTAGTTTTTGTATATTGCAATTATCAACCAATGATATACTTATCTCGCATTCACTCTCAAAATTTTCAAAATTAATACTCTCCAACACAACATCATTAAACAGCTTCTCATATTCCTCAATATCAAAACTTGTATCATTGTTTATTAAAACTGTCATTGTCCTTTTTCCTCTTTCTTTTCGAGTATAGCCTCTTTTTCTCTTGTAGCCTGTATTTCTTCCTCTTTTGGATAAGATACTCTATGATGATACATTCCGCTGAGCATTTTTAAAAATGATTTTTTTATTGTCTCAATTTCTTTAAGGTCAAGACGACAGTCATTTAATTGCCCGTCATTTAGCTTGTCTTTAAAAAGCGCGTCAACAAGCGCTTCTATTTCGTTAGCGTCTTTGCCTGTTGAAACGTAACTTCTAACAGCCGCCTCAACTGTATCAGCAAGCATTACTATTGCCGCTTCTTTACTTTGCGGTATAGGTCCCGGATAACGATAATCTTTTTCGTGCACAACCTCATCTGTGTTTTCTTTTTGTTTAGCGCTTTTTACATAGAAATATTTAACAAGCGTTGTACCATGGTGCTGTTGTATTATATCTTTTAGCACATTAGGAAGTTTTTCTTTATTAGCTATATCAATACCATCTTTTACATGTTTTATTATAACCTGCGCGCTTATATATGGGTCTAACTTATCATGTATATTGACTCCAAACTGGTTTTCACTAAAATACTGAGGACTGCTAAGTTTACCTATATCGTGAAAAAGCCCTCCTACTTTAGCAAGTGTTTCATTGGCGTATATTTCGTAAGCCGCCGTTTCAGCCAAATTTGACACAACAAGACAGTGATGATACGTTCCTGGAGTTTGTATTATAAGTCTTCTCATAAGCTCGTTATTTGGGTTAGCAAGTTCCGTGAGAGTAAATTTTGTGTTCATTCCAAATATTCCTTCCCAAAGCGGAAGACTGCCTATAACCATAACAAGCGACACAACACCTGTAGCACAGGCAAAAAGACTGTCTTTTACAATCTGCTGTGAGTAGCCGTATACAAAAGTAGCTATTCCAAAATAAGTAAGAGCGTTTAAAATTCCTGTAGACACAGCCACAATAACAACCATTGTTCTTTTTTGAGTATATTGCACAAGCACGGCTGATAAACTTCCTGTAATTATAAAATATATAAGACAGTATATATCACCATTAAATATAATAGAGCCTATTACGCACACAAAAGAGTTAAGCACAACGGCTATTTTAGGTTTTATAAGTACAGAGGTAAGCATAGCAAAAACACCTAAAGGCACAAGCGCAAAGTTTTCAAAACGCTCTGTACAGAACATTATAGCCAAAGACAAGGCATATATAAAAAATAGCAAAACTGCTGAACTGTTTTTTTCAAAAATCTTTTTCTGCAATGTATACAAATAAACAAACGCCGAAACAAAACACAGCGCTATTATAATTACACTACCCAAAACATGTACAACACTTTCGTTATAACCTGTGTTTATAAGTTTAAGCTCTGTTAATATGGCGTATGTCTCGGCTGTTATAACCTCTCCGCTGTCTATAATTTTTTGGTCTTTAACAATAATTACCGGTTCAATTTCTGAGGCTTTTTGCGCTTTAGCGGCAATTACAGCATCGTTATCTATAATAAGATTAGGCACTATTACAGAGTCGCATATTGAATAAGCCATTGATTTTAATGTTTCTCCCCATTTAAGAGCGTTTATCATATCTTTTATTTGGGATATAATATTTTGTCTTGTATCAGTTGTTATTCCTTGTTCAAAAGCATAGTTTACGGCATATTTTATATCACTTATAAACTCGGTTTTATCATTTGCGCTAAGTTTATCATAAAGCTCATACTGGCTTGATGTAAAATAAAGCGGCGCGCCAAAAGTAAGACTAAGCGAATAATCATATTTTGGGCTTACAACTTGATAATCATCTAAATTAGCGCCTATTTTATTTAGTGTATTTTGTCTGGCGGCTTCTTCCTGGGCATACAATTTCATGCTGTTTATGCCTTCATCTATTGTTTTAAATATATCGTCTATCTCAAGCTCAGCACCAACAGCCACATCAGGATTATGTTTATAAAGTTCCCCAACACTATTTTCAGCTAATTTACGCAGTCTTTCAGTCTCAATTTTATTTTCAATACTTCTTGTGGCCACATACCTTTTTGGCGCTATATCGCCTATATTAATCGTTGAAGCATAAGGTGTAAAAGCCCCTACAAAAATAACAAAAACAGTAAGCAAAAAAGCTAAAATTAAAATAAGCGTGTTTATTGCTCTTTTTGAAAAACGATTAATAGACTCAAATATTTTTTTCATAAAGTTATCACTTCCGTTTTTTAGCGCCATTTACGGCATTCTGTTTTTTCTGCAAATGCTGTTCATGTTTTTCATAAGCCAATATAATTTTTTGAACAAGAGGATGCCTTACAACATCTCTATTTGTAAGTGTTATTATTTTTATATCTTCAATGTTGTCCAATATTTGGACAGCCTCTTTTAATCCGCTTCTTTTTCCGTCCGAAAGGTCGATTTGTGTAATATCGCCCGTTATAACAGCTTTAGAGTCATAGCCTATACGTGTTAAAAACATTTTCATCTGCTCGGGCGTTGTGTTTTGAGCCTCATCAAGCACAATAAAAGCATTGTCAAGAGTTCTTCCTCTCATATAAGCCAAAGGCGCTACTTCTATAAGTCCTTTTTCCATATTTTTAACAAAACTGTCAGCTCCCATTATATCATAAAGGGCGTCATAAAGCGGTCTTAAATATGGGTCTACTTTTTGCTGCAGGTCACCAGGCAAAAAACCTAATTTCTCACCCGCCTCTATAGCAGGTCTTGTAAGTATAATACGGTTTACCTCATTATTTTTAAAAGCGTTTATCGCAAGCGCCATAGCTATATATGTTTTACCCGTTCCGGCTGGACCAACACCAAAAACAACAGTGTTTTTCTTTATAGCATCGGCATATTTTTTTTGACCAGTGGTTTTTGCTCTAACAGGTCGCCCATTTACTGTAACGCATATAAGCTCTCCATTTATATCTTCGGCATCTTTCTCATTATTATCTTTTATAGACTCTATAGTATAATTTAAAGACTGTTCGGTTATATCAATATTATTCTCGGCGGCTTTTATAAGACACTCAACAGTTTTAACAGCGCCTGTTACATCGTCACCTTTTACTTTTATATAATCTCCTCTGTTTACTATTTTTACATTAAACTCTTTTTCTATCTTTTTAACATTTCTGTCAAATTGTCCAAAAACAGCCGATACATCGCTGTTTTTAATAGAAAACAACGCCTCATTCTCCACTAAAAAACCACCTCTCAAAACATTGAATATGCCTGTTATCCAAACACATAATTTTACCGCGTTTTAGTTTCCCCTATAGTTTGAGATACAGTTATAGTAACTTTATATTCAAGTTTATTATCTTTTATATTGCTTTTTATATCTTCACTTAACACATAATCTTCCATACCAAAATGCTCTTCTTTATAAGCTGACAAAAAATCGGCGGCTTTTTTCTCCGCTTCCTGCTGTGATAATTTTTTTTGGTTTATAGTATATTCGTTAATATTATAAATTTTAAAACCAAAAGGTATATTGTATTCGCCTATATTAAGCCCAAAACTATATCCCTCTGTTTTATCAAATTTATCATACCCAAAAGGCGTTGAAAAGTCTATTTTTTTTTCAAAAGCATAAATCTCTATACCTTTTGACTTTTTGCCTGTGTACTTTTTTTCATTTTCGGTCATGTCAACTTGAAAAAAAACATTATGTACAGTAACAGCCCTAATATATGCCTCGGCTTTTACGTATTTTTGACCCTTAATTTCTTCGCCGTCTTTTATATCAAGAACTCCTGACACAATGACATCGCCTTTTTTTACAACATCATTAGCCCTAACAAGCGGAGTTCCGTTTATTACAGTTATACTTTCTATTATTCCGTCCGTCTCTGATATTATATCACAATATAAACTATTATCAATAATTTCTATTTTAGGTATTGTTTCAGAAATTGATATTGTGGCTTTTGTTCCTTTTATATTTACCGCCGCCCAGCCTACATCCTCAAACTCGGCTATTATACCATTAGATATTAATTCTGTGTTTATTTTGCTTTTTAAATTTCCAGGATAAATGCCTTTTTGACGGCAAAAGTTTTTTATGTCATTTGTACTTACTCTGTAGTTCCCTTCCACCGAAACAGTCCACACAAATCCTGAAAGAGCATATATAGCCGCCACAAATGCAAATGCGCCAAACACATAAGCGCTTTTACGGCGCATTTGTTTTAAAACACATGGAAGCCCTTTATAAGCCACAATCTCAGTACGGCATCCGCTTTTTCTGGATATTTCTTTTAGCTCGTCTTTATCTCTTATATCAGCTTTAATAAAATAATATTTCCCGTCATTTTCTATATCCCAAATATTTACACCATAAAACGCCGACATATTTATAAATTTTCCAGCCGAAAGACCAGATGCTTTTATAATAACATATCCTCTAAAATAATTCCATATAGCCATATCAAAAACTCCTTTACGTTAAAACATTAGGCGTTAATTATTATTTTTCAAAACAAAAATTATTTATAACGCCTTTTATAGTTACGCATTGTGAGTTCATATATTTAATATCAAGTTCTATTCCTTCTATTTTAATTATACCGGTGGCTGTGTTAAGCATTATTCTTGTATCAGAATACTCTATAATTCCACCATAATTCTCCACAATCATATCAACCTGACCTGTAAGAGTAATTACTGGAAGGGCGCTCACAGCCTCCACCGGAAGCTCAAAAACATCAGCAAACACGTGTCTTATATTTTTTGGCATAATTGCACCTTATTTTAATTATGTTATTATATTATTTATGCGCTTTGGGCTGTATAAATTCTAAAATATTAGCGTTAGTCCATTTCAAAAGCTCCTGTATAAAGTTTGTAATACATACCTTTTTGTTCTATAAGTTGTTTATGGCTACCTCTTTCTATAATACGCCCATGTTCAAGAACCATTATAACATCTGAGTTTCGCACTGTTGACAACCTATGCGCTATAACAAAAACTGTTCTTCCTTTCATAAGCGCGTCCATTCCTTTTTGTACTATAGCCTCTGTACGGGTATCTATACTGCTTGTAGCCTCATCAAGTATCATAACAGGTGGTTCTGCTATAGCTGCTCTCGCTATTGTTATTAACTGTTTTTGACCTTGACTAAGTTCTGAGCCACTTCCAGATATTACTGTATTATATCCTTCTGGCAACATACGTATAAAACCATCGGCGTTTGTAAGTTTTGCAGCGGCATAAACATCCTCGTCAGTAGCGTTAGGACGACCATATCTTATATTCTCCATTACGGTGTCGGTAAAAAGATTTGTATCCTGTAAAACTATACCCAAAGAATGACGCAAATCATCTTTTTTAATGCTGTTTATATTTATGCCGTCATACTGTATTTTTCCGTCCGCTATGTCATAAAATCTGTTTATAAGATTTGTTATAGTTGTTTTTCCCGCTCCAGTAGCGCCAACAAAAGCTACTTTTTGTCCTGGTTTGGCAAAAAGAGTTATATCATGCAGTATAGTACTTACATTGTCATAACTAAAATCAACATTATCAAAATCAACTCTTCCCTCAACTTTTATATAATCAAAACCACATTCTTTTTTAGGACATTTCCATGCCCATTTTCCAGTATAATTTTCAGCCGGAATAATATTCCCCTCATTATCAATTTCGGCGTTTACAAGTGTTATATTTCCTTCATCAGTCTCTGGCTTTTCATCCATAAGTGTAAATATTCTTTCTGCACCGGCAAGCGCCATTATTATAGCGTTAAACTGGTTTGATATTTGCGCTACAGGCATTGTAAAACTACGGCTTAACTGCAAAAACGATGCTATATCGCCAAGTGTAAGACCTCCTATACCACTTATAGCAAGCATACCGCCAACTATTGCCACAAACACATACTGCATATTTCCTATATTGCTCATTACGGGCATAAGTATATTAGCAAAATTATTGGCCTTATACGATGTATTGCGCATATTTTCGTTTAGCATATCAAACTCTTGTTTAGTTTTTTCCTCGTGACAAAAAACCTTTACAACTTTTTGACCGTTTATTATTTCCTCTATATATCCGTTTATTTTGCCAAGCGCTTTTTGCTGTTCAACAAAATAATGCCCGCTTTTAGACGCTATAAATTTTGTGGCTTTAAGCATTACAATAAGCACTATTATTACCAAAACAGTCAAATAAAAACTTCTATATATCATTGCACAAAAAACCGAGACTATAGTTATAAGAGATGAAAACATTTGCGGTATTGACATTGAGAGCATTTGCCTTAAAGAGTCCGCATCGTTTGTGTATCTACTCATTACATCTCCAAAAGAATTAGTGTCAAAATATTTTATAGGAAGTGACTGCATATGTGTAAACATTTTGTCACGTATTGTTTTTAATATTCCTTGAGCTATTGTTACCATAATTCTTGAATAAATAAATGTAGACAATATACCAAAAGCATATATAGCGCACATTTTTAATATAGCTGTTATAAGCCCGCCATACTGCGGATTTTGTGTTAAAAGCATTGGGGTTATATAATCATCTATAAGTGTTTTTATAAACATAGAGCCGCTTACAGACGCTATTGCGCTTAAAAATATACACACAAGCACAATAGTAAACTGTACTTTATATGCTTTAAAATATTCAAGCAGCCTTTTAACAGTATTTAAGTCACTTTTAGATAATTTTTTGGTTTTTGGCGCAAATTTAGGCATTACTCATCGCCTCCTTTAATCTGAGAATAGTAAAGCTCACTATAAATAGGACTGTTTTTAAGCAAATACTCATGCGTTCCAAACGCCTCAATATGCCCATTATCAAGTATTATTATTTTGTCAGCATTCTCTATTGATGATATTCTTTGGGCTATAATTATTTTTGTTGTGTCTGGTATTTCATTTAAAAGCGTATTGCGTATAATAGCGTCTGTTTTTGTATCAACAGCGCTTGTAGAGTCGTCAAATATAAGTATTTTTGGTTTTCTTAACAACGCTCTTGCTATACACAGTCTTTGCTTTTGACCGCCTGATACATTGGCGCCTCCTTGTTCTATATAAGTATCGTATCCATTTTTAAACTCACGTATAAAACTGTCAGCCTGTGCCATTTGGCAAGCGTGCTCAATTTCGCTGTCACTAGCGTTTTCGTTTCCCCATAGTAAATTTTGTTTTATTGTTCCCGAAAACAGCTCGTTTTTTTGAAGAACCATTGACACGTTTTTACGCAAAGTCTCAATATCATATTTTTTAACATTGTTACCGCCAACTTTAACAACGCCTTTTGAAACATCAAAAAGTCGTGGTATAAGCTGAACAAGACTTGATTTTGAACTTCCAGTGCCGCCTATTATGCCTATTGTTTCACCAGAGTTTATATGAATATTAATATCGCTTAATACATACGTACGTTCTTTATTATCGTGTGAGTAACTAAAATACACATTCTCAAAATCTATACTTCCGTCTTTTATTTCGTAAATAGGTGTATTGTCATTTTTTAATGTGCTTTTCTCATCAAGTACCTCAACTACTCTTTCAGCAGACGCCCTGCTCATTATAAGCATTACAAATACCATTGAAAGCATCATAAGACTCATAAGTATCTGTGTAGCGTAAGAAAAAACAATCATAAGCTCTCCTGTTGTCATTGAGGCGTTTAATACAAATTTAGCGCCAAACCATGATATAAGCAGTATACAGGCATACATGCAAAGCTGCATAAGAGGCATATTAAGCATTAATAATTTTTCGGCTTTTATTGAGTTATCGTGTATATTTTGTGACACATTTTTAAATTTTTTCTCTTCAAAATCTTCTCTTACAAAAGACTTTACAACACGTATGCCACGCAAGTTTTCTTGAACAACAAGATTTAAATTATCATACATTTTAAATACCTTTTCAAATATTGAATGAGCCCCGCGCATTATAATAAAAAGCCCTAAACCTAATATTGGTACAACGCACAAAAAAATAAGAGCCAAACGGCTGTTTACGCTAAAAGCCATTAAAAGCGCCGAAAAAAGCATTACAGGGCAGCGCACCGCCACACGTACTACCATTTGATAAGCATTTTGAATATTTGTAATATCGGTTGTAAGCCTTGTTACTATGCTTGATGTTGAAAATTTATCTATATTCTCAAAAGAAAAATTTTGTACATTATAAAACATATCTTTTCTCAAATTACTAGCAAAACCTGTCGATGCCTCTGCCGCAAATTTTCCAGAAAGTATTCCAAATATAAGTGAAAACACACAAGCTAAAATAAGTATAAAACCTGTATTAACTACAACGCTCATATCTCCCATATTTATGCCGTTATCTATAAGTTTAGCCATAATTTTAGGTATAAAAACCTCCATAAGCACCTCAAGTATAACCAACATAGGGGCTAAAACAGACGCCTTTTTATACTGTCTTATACATTGTGATAATCGTTTAACCATTTTAAAACCCTCCTTTTTTATAAAATCAAAAAAAGAGACCAACACAATATAATGTCTCAATTTTTTTGACAAACTATATTATTTATAGTTTTATAATAACATATTTCTTTTTTATATATAACAATTAAACAGACATATTAACAATTTGTTTACAGATTATATATATTGGATTAACAATTATATAGCATAATATAACTTGTAAGAAACAAATATGTTCTTACAAACCCCCAATAAAATAAAACCCCTAAAAAAGCAATTCATAATACCATCCTTCCCCAAGGAAAAGAAGAAACGGCTCTTTTAACAAAAGAGTCGTTTCTCATATTAAAAATTATATTTATGTACAATAAGTAATAATAAAGCAATTTAGCATAAAACTGCCAAAGCTCCAATTTTTAAATCACATAGTTTTCAAGCTCATCAACCACCATAGGCGTAAGCACATTTTTAGGTATTACAATAATATCTTTTTTATGTGTAAGTATATAATCGCCGCCCATAGTTACTTTTCTTTTTAATGAATTAGGCGGATAGCCCTTCATAATACCAGAACAATTTATATTTAAATATCCGTCTCTAACCTCAAATGTAACATGAGAACCTATAGCAAAAGGCAGTTTCATTCTTAAATACTTTTTTCTTATAGCCTTAAACGCCATTAAAAATAATACTACAAATGCTATTACTACAGCGCATATAATTAATTTTAAATATAAAGTGTTTATAATATCCAAAAATATTGTTAAGCTCAAAAACACAACAGCTATCATAATAACAATAAAAACAAAAGGTCTGTCTCTCCTTCTTTCATATACGCCTATATATTTTTTTATTTGTTTATTATTCATTTCAAATGTAGTTCTAAACCGATACAACTTATAATACCTCCTTATTAAAACCGGCTTAATTTAACTTCGTTGTTTCTCCTGTTTCTGTACTATAAACATATATACTTTTACTTTTTAAGGAGATAAAGAATTTGTTTACATAATCATTATAGCCGCTATCGCCCTCTTCGTATACAGTAATGCCATAACATTCTTCACCATTAATAATTGTTTGACCTATATCAAAAATTTGTGTATAGCTTTCTATATCATTAGGCAAAATATTTTTTTCACTCATAATATCTTTAAATTCTGTTAAGGCACTGTCTCTTGAAAAAACATTTTCTTCTTTTTCTTCTTTTTCTGGCTTAGGAATAGTATTTTCAGGGCGTGATATTATAATTGAGTAATTTTTTTGAGCTTTTTTAATGTCAATCCTAAACATTTTATCCTCAACAGAAGAAGGTTTTGCAAAACTTAAAAGCTCTGTACCCTCTTCAACCTCATATTCTGTTACTTCCAAAGGCACAAACTCTCTCTCGTTTTGTAAAAAGTTAGAATAAAGCTCAATTATTTCTTCAGAATTTTTATCATTTTTATATATATACTGTATTTTATTTATACTGTCCTCTTGAAAAGGCACTATTTCTTTAAGTTTACAATCTTTGCTGTTTATTGAAAAAGCTGTTATAGACTCAACACTATCCATATTTATAGAATATTCATCTACAGTTTGAGAAGACTTTTTATTATTATTTTTGTTACTTATAAACAAAAAGCCTGCCACAAATGCCGCTATAAAAACAACCAATATAAGAACTATAAACTTTTTACTAACCTTTTTTTTATTCGGCTTACTCTTATCATTTTCGTTGTTCTCTTCGGTTTCGTCATTTTCGTCAATTTCGTTGTTTTCACTGCTTTTGTCATTTTCATTGCTTTCAATGTTTTCACTGTTTTCAATGTCTTCATTAGTGTCATCGTCATCAGACAAATCCATATTTTCAGTTTCTTGTTCAGTTTCTTCTATATTTATTATATCTTCTTCATCCTGAACTTTTTTCCTTTTAAGTTTAAATTTCACTTTTTAATCACCTACAAAAAACGATAATAATATTTATAAAACTTCTATAATTATTTATCGGCTAAAAAATCTAAAAAAAAAGTGTTATTAAAAAATTTATATTAAAACACACTTTATTTAGTTATAAAAACCGCGCAAACGCGCGGTTTTTTTATTGTGGTTATCAATTTTCCATATAGAAACTTCCAACAAACTCTGAGCTTTTTCTTCCTTCACCTTCTGTTCCGGTTTCTTTATCAACAAAAGTAAGTCTTAACATTCCGGCTATATTTCTATTTTTATCACAAATAAGGTAAGGGAATACGATTTCAACATTATGCACTACCCTTTTAAATCTAAATGTTATTGTTTTAATATATCTTTCACCATCTGCATTTTTTGCTGTTGTATAATCAAACAACGCTACTGTAGTTTCTGGTGCTGGCGGAAGGTCATCGTCAACATCAAAAATATCGTCTTTACTTTGAGCTGAAGTTCTTATACTGTTAGCAAAAAATTCGGCTGTAAGAGGTTGTGGGTCTAAGTTTTCACCTGGAAGATACAATACCTCCTCCGAAAACTCAATCATAACAGTTCCACTATATGGTTTTCCGGCACTCTGTTTGCTGCCATTATTTATAACTGTATTTACATGTATTGTAGGCGGCGTTACGTCAACCGGTGTAATTTCTCTTTGGAAAGCTATATTAGAGTCATCACCAACATTAGTCTCTCCGCTGCCGAGAGTAGTTTTAGCCACAGCAAAGAAATTATAGTACACATTTCTTTCTATGCCTTTTACTGTTACCTCTGTATAATATTTATTTTCTGTTCGGTTATATCGTACTTTTGTAGTGCCAAAGTCTATTGGTCGATAAACCTCATTTTCTTTACCATTACGTATAATACCGGCTATAAATTCTTCATTACCAGGGTTTAAATCCGTTTTATCTTCATTAAACCAACCATCTGTGCTAAGGCTTGGCAAAAGTATCCAATCCACAGTGGCGTTTTTATTAGACTCAATTCTTAATGTAACACTGTCTTCTCCTCTTGATGTTACCTGTACAGAAATTATAGGAGGTGCTACTTTAGCTGTTCTAAATACTCTATGAGTCACATTTGAAGGTTCCGCCGGAGTACCTTTAAGGAACATAAACAAATCGTAATCTGTTTCAGGTGTAAGTCCCTCAATAAGAAGAGGATACTCTACAAATGCGCTCTCAACTGTATACGAGCCTCTTACTCCTCCATTTGGTCTTATAGAGCCGCCCATAACAAGTAACGCAAATTCTTTTTGTTTGGCTATATCGTCATCATCATACGAAACTGTGCCCTTTGGCGCTATAAGATAATAGAGTTCTGCGTTTTTAGTTGTCATAATAATTGGTCGTATCAATGTATCGCCTATTTCGTTGTTTGTAAGGCGAGGATATTGCCTGTCAGCGTTTTCTGTTTCATAAACAAACTCTGGTATTACAGTATCTGTAAATGATGCTGAAACGCTAAACTCAAGTGGGAAGTTTACCTGTGACGCCCCATTTTTAAGAGCAGTCGCAAAACCGTTTATAGGGTTTCCAGCAAGAGCGCTTAATACTGTTTTTGAGCCTATAACACACTTTATGCTTATCTCTATATCTTTATTCCAGCTTCCGCGTTCAGCTATTCCCTCTATGCCTGTAAACCTTATTCCATATTCTCTATACGTAAGTTCATTAAATTTTTCAAATACATAGTCCTCTTTACGTTCGTCCATTCTGTCTATCATATAGTGAAGTGTCATTGCGCTGTTTTCAAATATAAGAGGTCTATATCCCCTTTTATTTAAAACTTTAACAAACTCTCCATTTTCGTCTTTAATAAACAAATCAAACTCAACTGTTGTGTCAGATTCAAATATCATGTCAAACATTGTTGTGTCTGCTGTTTTAACAGACTCTGGACTTATTTCAAATGTTATATCCATGTCATCAGGCGATTCAGTTCTTCTGATTTCGACCTGAGGCGAAACTGTTTTAAATATAGGAAGACGAGTTTTGTCTTTCATTCTGTTATTAGATGTATCCACTATTTGGTTTAACTCAACCTGATAGCTATCGCCACTGTTAAGATTAAGCGCCTCTGGAGGGAAAGTAATAACCGTACGCATATATTCTTCGTCTAATTCTATTTTAGCCAAAGAGTAGTCTATATCCATAAGCACTTCTTTTCTCTCAGACATATCATAAAATGATACATGGCTTTTTAAGTCTTCCATAGTAATAGGCTGTAAAGTAATTCTGTCCCAAACTTCCTCACTAAACACAATACTTACATCAGATGTAACTTTTGGCTCTCCATTAATTTCATCGCTAAATGATAGTGACGCGGTAGGAGGAACCATATCAGTTGTTTTTATGCTTGTTTTTACAACCACCGACTGATTGCCTGAAGCGTCTTCAGCCATTAAATAAAGGTCGTACATTGTTTCAGCCTCAAGTTTATTTACTTTAAGTATTCCTTCGGTGTTTTCTTTAACACTAAATCTTCCGTTTACCACTGTGTTGTTGCCTGTTTTAACAGCATCTTTAGCAGCCTGCGAGTCAAGTGCCGGCGGTTTTATAGCTGGAGGTACAGGCGGTGGAAATACAGAACCTTTTGGCACAGCAACATAATAAACTGTAGCTGTTTCATTTACTTTTATTCTTACGTCAACACTTTTTTCGGTCTTTTTGTCTTCTTTAGGATAATCAGCCGCAAACTCAGGAGGAGTTGTATCTGATGTCATAAAACTTATTTTTGAAATTTTAGAGTCATTATCGCCGTCAGTAAGCACTATGTAAATATCATAGTTTGTTTTTTCATTAAGTCCTGTAGCTGTAAATGTCTCTTCTCTATTTTTCTTTAATCCTCTTTCAGAACCGCTGTCTTTATCGCCGTCAATATCGTCATTTTTAAGCTGACGCTCTGTAGGCGCCGTATAGTTACGCGGAAGAACTGACCAGTAAGCACTACAATCTTTGTCTGTCATAATACGGAAAGTTGCGCTTGTGCTTGTTGTTGATTTAACCGCTGGATAGCCTTTGCCAAAATTTGGTATTAAATTATCAAGAGTAGTAAACTCATAAGTTTTTATACGGCTTGTGTCGCTTCTCTCATCTTCCAAAACGGCTGATATAACATAGTCCTCGTCAGCGCTAAGACCACTTACGTTTAAGTTTGTCTCAACATTTCCATCTGTCATTTTCACAATTCCGCTTTTTAAAATTCTTTTTACATTTTTAGGCTTCATTATCTCATCTTTAGAAGGTTCATCATCTTCTTCAAGAGTTACAGCCCAATATATAGTTCCCGCTTTATTTGTTTCAAAAAGCAGATTAGCTGTCTTAGGTCCCATTTCATATTCTTTTGGGTATCCTGCTGATATTCTTGGCTGTGAAGATGCCATTTCTCCGTCCGAGCTTGTCATGTTTCTTCCATTTACAGTTGCTGTAATACCTGGACGTATAATAATATCATCTGGAAGTCCCTCAACTGTAACACCCTGTGTGTTTATAACGGCTCTTCCTATATCTCCCGTTCCTGTAACAGTGCAGTTAGCGTCAATACTTAACTCACTTACATAACTATTTCTGCTTAATTCTAAAATACTGTCAATAGCGTCTTCATCAACAACTATATTTTGTACAGTGCCTCTACCAACAACAAGCCTGTTTTCAGGTTTCATTATTGATATTTTATCAAAATCACCAGAAACTGTAAGTGTTGTTCCAGGTTCTCCTGATACTTCAATATCTAAAAATCCACTTCCTGTCTCATCAAAATCTTCTATATACGTATCTGTTTTAGCTATTGTTTTTACAATAGTGCTTTCATTTGAACATGATAAAGCAACTACTTTATCTTTATCACCGTCTATAATAAGTTTGTTTATAAAACAACTATCAAAGTCAATACTATTATCACCGGCGTTACTTTCTCCACCGCCGTTTATAATAGTTTCGCCCATTACGCTAACATTATTAAGCCTTACAAAACCAGTACCAACTCCAGATGTAATATATAAATCACCATAAATAGTTGTGTCAGAAAGTTCAACATCTGTACTGGCTATTGTAACGTTTCCGCTTACATTACCAAATGTATAATTTCCGTTGTTATTTATAAGTTTTCCAACTACGTCAGAAAATATTTTTGCCGCCTCGCCCCTTGTTATATTGTTTTTAGGACGAAAAGAACCGTCTGTGTATCCGTTTATATAACCTCTTTCAGCAGATGTAGCTATGTGTCCTCTGCTCCATGTACTAAATGTACGGCTATCTGTAAAATGAAGGTCCTCACCCAAAGGTGTTTCTAATTTAAGATTACGGCATATAATACTTACCGCTTGTTCTCTTGTAAGCTCCCCGTCAGGGTCTGCCACATTTCTTCCAACACCAGATAAATAGCCCTTATAATACGCTATAGCCATATCATCAGCGTACCATTCTTTTCCTGTTATATCTCTAAAAGGGTTTTTTCCTTTATAATCGTCATAACCAAAAGCCCTATTTGTCATAGAAACAAATTCCGCTCTTGTTATAGGTCTATCAGGCTCAAAACTACCTGATATGTCACCACGCATAATTC
Organism: uncultured Eubacteriales bacterium; assembly: GCA_949743655.1. Lineage (GTDB taxonomy): Bacteria > Bacillota > Clostridia > Lachnospirales > Anaerotignaceae > Neoanaerotignum_A. Next base: position 54,193 of record CATJUP010000106.1, on the reverse strand, counting down.
CATAATTAAAAAGATTTTCTAAATAAGGCTGTGCCCAATGATTTTGGTCGGCGGCATAACCTATTGTTACCGTACCTAATATTAATACCGCCGACATAACAGCGGCTACAACTTTTTTAATCATTATCAAACCTCCTGCTTTAACTTATTTTTATAATTTAATTTTTTTAAAGCGACATAGTTTGTATGATAAACCTGTTGGCGTAACATTTCTTCCTCCTTTTCATCCAAATTTACAAACTTACAGCCGTAAACATACTCTTTTTCTTCATAACGATAAACTTTTCTTAGAATATCAAAATTAATTATAATAGGTTCTTTCAATATTGAAAATATAAGTTCATATCTTATGTCTTGTGCTAAGTCTTTTTGTGACACAAAACAAAAACCACTGGCACTTAAATCTCTAAGCCGTACTTCCAAACTCATTGTATCATTGTTTTCATTTTTAAACATTATTGACAGCTTACACTCCATGTCAACTTTTAAGTCTTCTGGTCCCTTGCCTTCTCCGTTAGTACATATATTTTTAACTTTTAAAACTTTAAAATCCCTATCAAAAACGTCAACTACAGCGGAATAATACTCATAATAACTTCCATATACAATAAGTTTTATTTCCTCATTAGCAGAAAAATCAACTCCTTTTACCTCTTTTTCATCAAGAGAAATTGCAGCCTCTTTTTTAGTGGCATAAAATTTAATTCTACCACCAATTTTATATTGACCAGGTTTGTCTAATATCGTAACTTTGTCTATCATATTGTTTATTCCCCCAAGTTTTTTATATTATCAATTATAAATAATATAAAGACAAAAGTACAGTGTTTAATCGACATTTTCTTTATGTTTATCCATTGAAAATCTTAAAAAATACACATATATGTCAACTATAGCTTTATAAAGTTCCTCTGGTATTTCCTGACCAAGCTCAAGCCGCGACAAAAGAGTTGCAAGCGAGTTATCTTCAAAAACCGGAACATTATTTTCTATAGCTGTTTCCACTATTTTTTCGGCCATATACCCCATGCCAGTAGCCACAACAACAGGTGCGTTATCATCACTTTCATAACTAAGAGCCACAGCTTTTTTATTTAAATTAGATTTTAACATCTACAGCATTTATCCTTTCATATATCCGCGGAAAAACCTCAGAAATTTTTTTTGGTATTAATGATTTATTAACAGCAAAATTACGCAAATCTATACCATTTTTACCCATAATATTGTTTATGTCTTTTTTGATTTCGTTTTCTCTATTTGAAAGCTGCTCGGGATAAAAAAGCTGCAAATCCACTTGCTCGTTTGGATGTTGTGTAATAACTAAATCAAAAAATCCAACATCTTTAACATCAAATTTTATAAGCATTCGGCGACAGTTTTCTTTTTCGCCTCTCTCATTTTTTTCATTATGCTCATGGTCTACCCATATTTCAGAAAACAGCATTTTTCCGTCAATTCCAGCAGGGACTATAAAGTGACTAAGCGGCATATAAACACTTTGATTTAACAAAAATGAGTTAATTACACCTCTAAAAGCGGCTTTTGTTTCCCAGCCACCTTTTCCATCAACTCCTTTTTTCAAAACATTAATAAACTGTTCTGTAAAATCGGAGTTACTTTTATTAACGGTATTTTTAACAATATTTTTTATTAATTCTTCAGGAGTGATATTTGAAAATTTGCTTTTAAAATCTCTAAAATCCATTAGTTTGCTAAAACTAAAAAGCAGCTTTTCCATATTTCCCGTTTCATACTTTGCCACATTAAGCGTAAGCATTGTAATAAGGTCTCGGGCTTTACCCATATTATTTGTTTGTTTTATATAATTAGATAAAAACGGTATTATCTCTTTTTTTAATAACGCTGTGTTTTGTGGGTTTTCGCCTAAACTATTTAATATTTGTCTTAAATCAGACACATTTTTAAAGTTAAGTTTTGTGGCGCTCATATTCAGCTTTTCTGTAAGCTCCTCAAGAGGTATTTTATAATTTGATGTCATATACATAGTTAAGTTTTGAAGTATAGATTTTATATTTTTAAGCGTTGAGGCGCTTGAATCAACAGCATTAAATGTTTTAACAAAATTTATAATCTCTCTTTGAAGTTCTGGAGAGTTTGTGCTTTTTAAAACTTCGTCAATTCCTTCAAAAAAATTACCGCCAAACTTTACGGCAGATGACGCCTGTTCTTTTACAAAATCAAGCAGTTGTTCCTCTGTCATATCAAGCCCTTTAAGTAAACTTACAAATTCAGCGCTAAGACCTGTTTGAACATTATCATTTACCTCTATGCCTAACTGAAAAAACAACTGCGAAAATGTTTCCGTAATGTTTGGAGTATCTCTTAAAGCTGTTAAAAATGCGCCATAATTAGAATCGTAACTAAGCCCAAGCTGCTCTTTTTGTTCATTGCCCTGTCCGTCTGGTCTTGTAACTTTTGTAGGGTCTGCTATATTTTGTATATTGGGGTTATTTACTGATACTGGCTGTGTACGCGGCGCGTTTTCAATATTTGTTGGCGGGGTAGTTACCCTTAACATATCGGACATAAAATTCACCTTCTATCTACGGAAACTATTATTATTTTCAATTTTTTGACGATATTAAATTTAAAGCGTAATTTTTAATTTTAAACTATATATAAATTTAAGGTGGTGCACACGATGGACAACGGTATGGACAACATGCTGGATATGTATTTATTTGAAACAAACACACTTTTAGAACAGCTTGACGGTATACTGCTTAACGCTGAAAAATCCAAACGTTTCACCGTAGATGATGTAAATGAGATTTTCCGTACAATGCACACAATCAAGGGTTCATCAGCAATGATGGAATTCTCCTCTTTAATGAAAATAGCTCATAAAACAGAAGATTTATTTTTCCTTATCCGCGATAAAGGCGTTGATACTTTTGACGAGTTATGCCCCGAAAGTGACCGTCATATGTTATTTGACATAGTATTCGGAGCAGTTGACTTTATGCGCTCTGAAATCGAAAAAATAGAAAGTAACGAACCGCTTACTGATAATATCGACAGTCAATTAGAAAAGATTAATGATTTTATCAATAAAATTACTACACATCTTAATGGTAGCGAGGCTGAAGAAGCTGCCGAAAGCGACAAAAATGCTGCTCCAACAGGAGACAGTAAAACAGCAGAAAAATCTTCCGATGCTCTTCCAGACAGTTCGCCATATTTTGTAAAAATATTTTTTGACGAAGGCTGTGGTATGGAAAATTTAAGAGCATTTTTGCTTGTAACACAAGTTAGTGAGTTTTGTTCAGATTTTACTTTCTATCCAAGTGATGTTGAAACAAACTCAGCTACTTCTCAAGCCATAATTGATGAAGGATTTTTTATGGGCTTTAAAACAAAAGAGTTTGCCGAAAAAACTCTCAGCGTTTTAAAAAGCCAAAGTAATATACTTTCTTATGAGCTTATAGAAAACGCATCCGAACCAGAGCCTAAAAAGGAAGAACCTAAAGAGGACTCTAAAACAGATGTTAAACCTAAAACTGCTCCTCCTGCTAAAACCAAAAAAGATGCAGGTGCATCAAGCAGCAACACACAGGTAAAACAAAGTCTTATAAGCGTTAATCTTTCTAAACTTGATGCTCTTATGGCTATTGTAGGAGAAATAGTAATAACCGAGTCAATGGTAACTTCTTCTCCAGACCTTGTTGGACTTAAACTTGATAATTTTACAAAATCGGCTCGTCAATTACGTAAACTTACCGATGAGCTTCAAGATACAGTTATGTCTGTAAGAATGGTGCCTATATCTGGTGTGTTCCAAAAAATGAACCGTATCGTGCGTGACATGAGTCAAAAATTAAACAGGGATACAGAGCTTGTTTTAATAGGTGAGGATACAGAGGTTGACAAAGCCATTGTTGATAGTATAGGCGACCCTATAATGCATATAGTACGTAATTCTATGGACCATGGTGTTGAAGAAAACGCTCAGGAAAGAATTGATGCTGGAAAACCAGCTAAAGCAAAAATAATACTTAAAGCCGAACACACTGGCAGCGAGGTTATAATATCCGTTGAGGATGACGGACGCGGTATGGACACTGACGCTATACTTCAAAAAGCCGCAAGAAATGGTATATTGACCAAACCTGAGACAGAATATTCTAAAAAAGAAATTCTTGGTCTTCTCATGATGCCTGGTTTTTCTACAAACGAGGTTGTTACCGAGTATTCAGGGCGTGGCGTTGGTATGGACGTTGTAAAAAAGAATATAGAAAAAGTTGGCGGCGTTGTTTCAATATCAAGTGAATTTGGTAAGGGTTCATGCGTAACGCTTAAAATCCCTCTTACAATGGCTATAGTTGACGGTATGGAAATTGCTGTTGGAAACTCAACATTTACAATACCTATAAACAATATACGTCAGTCGTTTAAAGCTACCTCTCAAGAAATTATACATAACGTTGACAGCACAGAGGTAATTAAACGCATGAACGAATTTTTACCTGTTATAAGACTGCATGAAATATATAATCTTAAAACAGATATTACAAATATAGAAGACGGTATTGTAATATGGGTTGAATCTGGTGAAAAGTCATATTGCCTTTTTGTTGATGAGATTTTGGGAGAACAGCAAGTAGTAGTAAAACCTTTGCCTACATACTTAAATCCATTTGACCTTAAAAGTTCTGGAATTTCGGGCTGTACAATATTAGGTGACGGCAATATAAGTATAATTCTTGATACTCAAAACTTATATACGAAAGTCCACAATTTTAACTAAATTAGGGGAGGAAATTATTAATGTCTAAAACAAATGACCAGCTTTTATCCGTTGACGATTTAGATACAGAAGAAGCGGAAACAATAAAAAAATTCCTTACATTTATATCAGATAATCTTGTTTTTGGTATTGACGCCTCATATGTAACCGAAATTATTATTAATCACAATGTAACATTTTTACCTATGGTTCCTTACTTTATTAAAGGCATTATAAATTTAAGAGGTCAAACCATAGCTATTATTGACATACGTTTGCTTATGGGCAAACCTGAGGCTGAAAAACCAGAAGGCACAAACTGCATTATAGTGCTTAACATAAATTCTGTAAGCATTGGCATTACTGTTGACAGTGTAAGCCAAGTGCTTGATATTAACACAAATCTTATAGCTCCGCCTACTGCTAATAACAATAATGAGCTTATAAATGGAATAATTACTTTATCAGACGGAACAACTATGCTCTCATTAGACCATGAGGCACTTATTAAAGCATAAGAGGTGTCAATATGAATATATTACAAGAAGACTTTACAAAATTAGTAAATTTTGTACAGCATAATTTTGGTATAGATTTGTCACGAAAAAAGCAGCTTATAGAAAGCAGACTGTCAAATACATTAAAAGAAAAAGGCTATAGCGACTTTTCAAGCTATGTAAAGTACATTACAACAACAAAAAACAAAAACGATATTGACTTAATGCTTAATAAACTTACAACAAACTACACATACTTTATGCGTGAGAGGGAACATTTTGATTTTTTTAAAGACACAATACTTCCTTATCTTGCCGAGACTAAAAAAACCAGCAAAATTTTAAGCATATGGAGTGCTGGCTGTTCTTCTGGCGAGGAGCCATACACTTTAACGATGCTTTTAAAAGATTATTTTTCTAAACAACCTGGCTGGGACACAAGGATATTAGCTACCGATATTTCTCAAAACGTACTTTCTACTGCTATGAAAGGTGAATATGCTATAGAATCTATAAAAGAGGTTCCTCCACATTGGAAAACATCATATTTTTCCAAAACCACTAATCCTTCTAAAGTATGTGTAACAAAAGCGGTTAAAGATAATGTTATTTTTAGAACATTTAATCTTATGGACCCAATAAATTTTAAAATGAAATTTGATGTTATATTCTGCCGTAATGTTATGATTTATTTTGACCAACCAACAAAAGATGCTCTTGTAAACCGTTTTTACAACGCTACAAATCCAGGTGGGTATTTATTGATAGGTCATTCCGAAAGTGTAAACCGTGCCGCTGTACCATATAAATACATTATGCCGGCTACATATAGAAAGTAACAACAAATTAAAGGATTGATTAAAAATGGTATTAAATAATAAACTTAAAGTTTTGGTCGTTGACGATTCAATATTATTTAGAAAAGTTTTAACAGACGGTTTATCAGCATACAAAGATATTGAGATATTAGGTACTTGTCCAAACGCGTTTGACGCCAAAAGAAAAATCCCAATATTAAAACCTGATGTAGTTACTCTTGATGTTGAAATGCCTGGTTTAAGTGGTATAGACTTTTTAAAACAGTTAATACCCGAAAACCCTATACCAGTTATACTTGTTTCATCACTCAATCTCAATGTATTTGAGGCTTTATCTGCTGGCGCTGTTGACTTTGTAAGAAAGCCTATTCCTCAGCAGCCAACAAATATTTTTATATCAGAATTACACAGAAAAATTATAATAGCCTCAAAAGCACAGGTTCATCCTCCAAAGCCAAATGCTGGCATAAGAGCGCCTATGTCCAACATAGCATTTTCTTCTACATCAAAATTAGATAGTATGATAATAGCTATAGGCGCCTCAACAGGCGGTACAGAGGCTACATTGAGTGTTTTAAAAGACTTGCCTAAAAACCTTCCTGGAATAGTAGTTACACAGCATATGCCGCCCGGATTTACCAAAATGTATGCCGAACGCCTTGACAGACTGTGCCAAATATCTGTAAAAGAGGCACAAAACGGCGACATAGTAACAAGCGGCTGTGCATATATAGCGCCTGGTGACAAACAAATGCGTGTTGTGCGTATAGGAAACCGATATAGTATAAGCTGCTCTGAAGGTGAAAAAGTAAGCGGACACAAACCAAGTGTAGACGTTCTTTTTAATTCTGTTGCCGAAACAGCTAAAGCCAACGCTATAGGCGTTATATTAACAGGAATGGGAAGTGACGGCGCTAAAGGGCTTTTAAAAATGCGTCAAAATGGCGCTTATACAATAGGTCAGTCTAAAGAGTCTTGTGTAGTATATGGTATGCCAATGGTAGCTTACAACATTGGTGGTGTATGTATCCAGGCAGCTTGTGAAAAAGTACCCGATTTAATTATACAAAAACTTAAACAACTTAATTTGTAAAAAACGTAAAAAAATATAGCCTTTTGTCAAAAAAAGGCTATATTTTAATTTGTTTTATTTTTAGCTAATTTAAGTGTGTTTAGGCGCATTACCTATTTCTCCCTTTCGCTGCTCTCCGTTTTTTTCAAAATATCCCTCAACAGCGATAAATCCGATTTTTGCGCTGCCGACTCCTTATTTACATCAGCAGCCATAAGAAGTTCACTTCTAACAATACTCACTTCTTTAGGCGCATTAATAGCTAATTTTACCACGTCACCGCTTACCTCAACTATTGTTACATCCACATTGTTGTTTATTTTAATTGACTCGCCTATTTTTCTGCGTAATATAAGCATTGGCATCACTCCTCCTTTATCAAATCAATAAACGGATGTTTAAAGGAGTAGTTACCATCAAGCACAACTTGCACGGCTTTTCTGTTATCAATATTAATAACAATAGGACATCTCATATTTACAGTGCTTTCTTTAATTTTATCATGTATTACACAAACATTATAAAACAGCGCCTCTTTTTCGTTTGACAGTCCTATTTTTTTCAAATCATACTCCGCTGGGCACGGCTTATAGTCCGGAATAAAGGCAAACGGATTTATAATTGTAAAAGCAATTTCACTTTTATCAAGACTTTGAAGACAAAGCATATTTCCGTTTTCATTATCAAAACGTATAAGAGCGAACTTATGGAGTTCATCAAAACCAAAAAGACCATCATCAAAACATATTATCTCGTTTTCTTCAAACGATAGCTGTCCAAAATATTTTGTCATTATATCCATAACATTCCACCTCATTTAAAAATTAGGCTTTAACATCAATCTGAGAACTTGGGTCAGAGCTTGGAGGAACATATATAGGTCCGCCTACATACTCAATATTAACACCTGGATACTGCGTTATGTTCATCTCAATATTACCTGGTATAAACTCAAAATCCCCTTTTAAAACTCTCCAGTCAAAATTCATTTTGTCCATTTCGTAATCTATTGTAATATCAGGTTGAGACCAACTAAGTTCCGCTTTAGAGTGTGGTATAAAATCTATACCTATATCGGGAACTTCAAAATACTTTCCTGTTTTAGATGCTATTATGTTACCTATAGCATCTTCTCCAAGTTTCGCTTTTAGCATAAGTTTCCCCTCTTGCATGGTAGCCGACATAGTTTCATAAACCGAAGATTTACCTTGTGCCGCATAATTTTTTATACTACTGCCTACAGACGCTGGTCTTATTGAGTCTCTCGCCTGAAATGTGTCTATATTAAGACGTATAGGGCTGCTGCTTATTTTCATGCCGCCTTTGTTGCGGCTTATTTCTAAATCTGCCGTACCATTTTTATACTCAAGACGAGCTTTATTAATTTTCATCTCAAAAACTATAGGTACATTTGTAATTTTTATTAAAGGTTCCATAATAATTACACCCCACTTACATTATAACTTATAACTAAATTTATTATTAACTTATAAAATCAATAAACGATTGTGACAATATACTTGTTCCCACTTTTAAAGCGGCATTGTAAGCGTATTGCTGCCATATATAATCGCTTATAGCCTCTGGCATATCAACATAATCCACAGCGAGAATTTGCTCATTAAGAGAGTCTGCATTTTTTTCAAGTCTTTTTTGGTTGTTTTCCAAAAATTCACTTTTTGTTCCTAAGTCAGCAACAAAATCTGCTATTTGACTTTTTGATGTTTTAAATTGAGTTAAAAGTTCACCAAATCTGTCATCGTCTAACTCTTCTTTTTCAAGCTCTTGAGCCATTTGACCTAAAAGTGTTACAGCATTTTTGCTTACGCCTGTATCAGTATTTCCATATCCAAGCATATCCAAACCGCTTATAGCAGTGTTAAAAGCGCTGTCTTTTTGAACGCTTGAAGTACCAGTCATTTCTTTCATTCCAAGACCTATGTCAATAAACAATGTCTCTTCAGTAAGCGCTTTAAGCTCATCTTGAACAGCTGGGTCATTTACATCTTTTCCTCTGTAAGTAAGTGTAAGTCCGTCTTCACTAAGTTCAAAAGGCGGGTTTTTAGTGTCGGCACCATTATAAAGAAATCTGTCGCCATAAGTGCTATTCATATTTAAAACAATAGCCTCTTGCATGCCTCTAAGTGTTGTTGCGTATGTTTTACGCGCGTCTATATCCATAGTGCCATTTATAGACCTTAAAACATCCTCGCTTATTGTGCCAGAATAAAGTTTACTTACTTGCAGCGCGCTTGATGATACACTGTCTATAAGTTCCTCGGTTGACTTTGTGTTTTCTAAATAATCGGCTGTTTCGTTATAACTGCGCCAAAGTTTATAAGATCTTGTAGCTGACGCTGGGTTTTCTGCTATAGAGTTAAAATTTCTTTTAGTTAAAACCCTCGTTCTTGAGGCATTTAAGTTTGATATTGTTTTATTAAGGTTACGCCCGTAACCGCTTATTATTGATTTTGTACTTATACGTGTATTCATTTTAATTACCTCCTTTCATAAATTTATTTTATCTACCAACAACACCCATTTTGTTAATAAGCGTATCAAGTGCCTCATCAAGCGTTGTCATAAGTCTTGCTGCGGCGCTGTAAGCCTTTCCATACTGCAACATGTTCATACCTTCCTCATCAAGAGAAACGCCTGATACATTGTCACGGTCATCACTTATGCTTGATGCCATAGAAACATGGTTTTTAAGTACATCAGCCGTTGAGTCTTGGTCAAGACCAAGCGTAATACCCATATTAACAAAAAACTCTTGGAATGTACCCTCAAAAATTTGGTTACCAGTACCTGCTGGGTTTGTTGGGTCTGGAGCCATAAATTTCATTGATTCTTTCATAAGCGAAATCATATGAGTAATATTTGTATTGTCTCCTGAAGGCGCATTAGGGTCTTGAGATGCTGTAATGCCGTAAGAGTTATTAGCCCAGCCTGTAGCTACCATTATGTTAGCCGCTGTTATAGGGTTACCGTCATTTGACTCAAAAAGGTCGTGTCCAGTCATGTCATTACCTGTTCCCTTTAAGTTATTAGCGTCATTAAGTGTTGTAGCAAGCTGTTGAGCTAACAAATCAAGTGACTTTTGATAATATGGTATTCCTTTTGTAGTAGGTGGGTTATCAAACTCACCGCCGTTATTTAATAAATTAAGCGCCGATTTTATAGAACCCGTTCCAAGTTCATCAGCAGTTATTTGAACAAAAGTATCAGTAATATTTTCTATATCTTCAGATTTATAAGTTTGTGGCGAAACACTTAAATTCCATTTTCCTGTAGCCGCGTCTTCCTCAATTTTAAACTGACGCGCTTCGTCATCGTTTATTAAATCTATTTTAGTGCCATCGCTTTTAACAAGGTTTATTGTAAGTTTTTCAACGCTTGTGGCGTCTGATATTTTCTCGTCTGTATATCTTACTTCTATATTAAAGTATGTAGCTAAATCGTCTATAAGTAAATTTCTTTGGTCTCTAAGCTCTAAAGCCTCGTTACCATGTATTTCGCTATTACGTATTGATAAATTAAGCTGTTGTATGTTTTTTAATATATTGTTTATGTCTGGAATATCAATTTGTTCTATATCTTCTATTTGAGTTTCTTTTAAACCTTCTAATGATGATGCTGCTGAGTTAAGGAGTTTAACAAGTGACTCTGCCGAAGATTTTACCATTGTATCAAACTCGCCGTTACCAACATTAGACGATAGTTTATCAAGTTTACTTTGTAAATCCTGTAATTGTTTGTTTATTCCGCCGCCTTCTTCTGTGAGGGTAACTTCATCTAAAACACCTGCCAACTCATCAAGACCAGCAAGCCATCTGTCGTACTCTCCAACCTTTCCTAATTCTTTGCGGTAACGTCTGTCAAGAAAAGGGTCTCTAACCTGCGCCACTCTATTTACAAGAGCGCCATTGCCTATATTTGTTGAAAATTTAGATGAATATCTGTTAGAGCCGCCACCAACATTTAAACTAACTTGGTCAAGCCTTTGCCTTGTGTAACCTACAGTGCTTATATTTGATATATTTTGACCTGTAACGCTTAAACCCTTTTGGGCAACGCTCATACCAAGTCTTGCTGTCATAAAATTTCCAAAAGTTGAGTTAATCAATACAAACTTCCTCCTTAAAAAATAATTAAACTCTTCTGCTTGTAAAACTACTTTTTGAGTTTATAATATCTCCGCTTTCGCTGTAAATGCCATTGTTTTGATAAACGTCCATATCGTTTAATTTTTTATTTATTCTGTGTATATTAAGCTCCAAAGCCTGTTTAGCGTCATCAAAACTTTCTTTATAAATTTTTAGGCTATTGTTAATATCATTATAAACATTTTCAAGACGTTTTCTTTCGTCGCCCGATGTTTTTTCTATTATATCTTTAAGTTTTAAATTATCAAAACCAAGCTCTTTTTGAATTTTCTCGCGCTTTTTGTCAATACCTCTTATTTTAAGCAATAACGCTTGTTCTTTTTCCATATATTTATTTATAAGAAAAACATCGTTTTTATTAGCGGCATTAAACTTAGCTTTTTCAATTTCTGTTATATCACGTATAAATTGCAATGTTTCAAGCAATATTTCTATGATTTTTTCCATTTATACTCTCCCAAAATTTAAAGCATAATTTTTCTTGCAATTTCGTCAATACCTACTTGATAAGTGTCATTTTCAATTTGGATTTTAAGTTCCTCAAGAGCCTTTTGGGACGGTTGCTCATTTACCTCCTTCATAATTTGGTTTTTAAGTCCCTCAGCAAATTTATCATCTGGAATAACTTTATTTTTATTTATAGTTATCTCATCAAATTTTTTTACTGTTTTAGACAATTCATTGTTAAAATCAACCGTGCCGTCGCCCGTGGCGTTTTTTGAAACATTATTAAGTTTTCTAAAATATATTAAATCTTTGCTGCCGGGCAATATTCTCATTTTATCAACTCCGCTCTTATGGTAGAGATACATTTTACTTTACATATAAATAATATCGTCATTTTAGTTCTAAAAATAATATTTAAGGCACTTTTTTATAAGTGTACACCAATATTTTATTTATACAAGGTCGCCATATTTTCCATGTTTAACGTCACCTATAATGTGACCGTCATAAAGTGTAATAACTCTTTTTTTCATAATATTAACTAAGTCTTTTTCGTGTGTAGCTATTATTGTAGTAATGTTAAGGCGGTTAATTTCGCCCAAAAATCTCATAATATCATAAGCTGCGTCATTATCAAGCCCCAATGTTGGCTCATCGGCTATAAGTATGCTGGGGTTATTAACAAGCGCTCTTACAAAAGCTATTTTAGACCTCTCACCGCCTGATAATTCAAAAGGTTTTGCATTCGCCTTATCTCTTAAACCAACCATTCCAAGAGCAGTTAATATTGTTTCTTTCATTCCCCTTGCGCTCTTTCCAGATGCTAAAAGAGCCAGCTCTATATTTTTATAAACCGTGCGTTTATCAAGCAAAAGTCCATCGCCTTTAATAATGCCTAATTTTCTTCTAAAATATGGTATTTCTTTTCTTTGCATATCTGTTATATCTACATTTCCAAAATAAACCTTGCCTTCTGTGGGCTCAATTTCTTTAGTAATTATATTAATAAGCGTACTCTTTCCAGAGCCACTTTTGCCGGATAAAAATACAAATTCACCAGCATTAATATGCAGATTAATATCTCTCAATCCTCTTACACCATTGCGATACGTTTTTCCCACGTTCTCAAGTGTCACCGAATACATATTTTTCCCGTCTTTCTTTGTAAAATAAAAATATACAATACATGTTTAAATATGTTATAATAATAAAAATGTTAAAAATTTTTCCTCAAAACCAAAAATTTTTTGTATTTTGGAGGTATTAAATGAGTTTTTTAAGCAAATTATTAACTCTGTTTTCAATAATAGCTGTTACAATTTTATTTTTTGATATAAAAACAGGAGAACCACAAAACTACAAACCTATAATATCCGAAAAATCATCTGTAATTGAAAACACTGATGAACAAAATAATAATATTATTCTTTCCGGTACTTCAGTTAATATTACATATTATAACCAAACAAACCCTCTTTGGGCTGACAAATTTTATGGTGCTGACGATACTATAGCTGTGTATGGTTGCGGACCAACAGTTTTAGCTATGCTTGTGTCAAGCCTTACCGATACTGTAATAACGCCTGATGATATGGCGGCATGGTGTTATGATAACGGTTATTTTTGTGAAAACAGTGGTTCGTACCACTCTATAATATCTCAGGGTGCCGCCAAATGGGGGCTTAATGTAACGCCTCTTAATGAATATTCAAATGAAAATATAACAACTCTTTTATCAACCGGAAACTTAATTGTGGTGTTAGTTGGAAAAGGGCATTTTACTGAAAGCGGACATTTTATAATACTTCGTGGTGTATCTCTTGAGGGTAACTATTTAATAGCCGACCCAAAAAGTTTTGAAAACTCAAATACAGAATGGCTTCCTGATATAATAATTCAGGAAGCCAAATATGGTTGCGGTTATAATGGTCCAATGTGGATTATAACACCAAATTTTAATTAAAACCAAACCGCATAAAGCCTAATTATTCAGTATTTAAAACATTATTTATCAGAATAAAAAGATGAGTCGCCATAAACTCTTTTACTCATAGCTTTATCTTTTTCTATTACTTTATCCAAAAGTCTTTGTGTTCTTTGTTTTATTTGGCATATTCTTTCTACGCTTTTAGAGCATTCTTCTTTAGTTTTGTAATTATTTATAGTATCTCGCTCTTTAGCGGATACAAAATCCATAAGCGACTCTATTTCGCCGTCAAGAACGCCCATTTTTTCCATTTCACCGCCACGCATAGTCATAACCAGACGTATACTTCTTCTATCATTCATACTTAGCGCCTCGTTTAATTCGTCAGTAAGACGCATAATTTCAACAAGGCTTACATATTTTTTTTCAAGCCTCTCTTTTATTTCACTCAACGCCTTTTCAGACTCCATATCAAACACCTCACGCTAAAAACATTTGCCGCATTTTACATTCAAAATTCCACAGAAGTTTTTTATTGCATTTTATATAGAAATTTTTGATTTATTAACTTATGCTTTTCCGTTTGATTTTGACGCCTCTTTAAAAGCGTCTCTTAACTCAATTATTTTTGGTTTAATATCGTCTATAACTTCTTTATTTCTACCAGCTTTAAGCTGACCTAATCTAAACAAAAAATAATCATAAAGACGATACAATTCCGCGCTTATAGGATACTTGTGGTCCAAAATAGAGCTCAAATACCTTATTATTTTCTCAACCCGCTCAACAGAGTCATTAAACTCGTCATAGTTTTGATGCTCCAAATTAAACTGAGCTCTAACGAGTCTTTTTATACTTTCGTCATACAAAAGTATAAGCATCTCATCTTTGGTCATTGTATTTACCATTTGCTGCCTGTATTGCTGGTATCCATTGTTATTCATAAAGCAATCTTTGCCCTTTCATATATTTTAACTTATTGAGTAAACCACAATATTTACTCCTGTATTAACTTAGGAGCTTGCGCTCCCAAATTAATACAAAAATAGCTGTCAAATATCTGTTAGTTATGAGCGTTTTGTTCCGCAAAAATTAAAACATTCTATTTACTAATTACTGACCATTCATAGATGAAAGATAACTGCTTTGGCTGTTCATCTGTGAAATATATGTCTCAAGAGATGAGTATTTGTTATAAGCTCTCTCAACCTCATCCTCGTATTTATCCAAAAGTTCATCTATACGGTTGTCAATCTCATTCATTTGTTTTTGAAGCGAGTTGTTAAGTATAGACAAAGGTGACTCTTTAGCTCCTGCTATTTCTACAAATATACCTTTTGTAGAGCCTGTTGTTGCTGCGTATTTCTCAAAAACAGTGTAAATTTGAGTCATTACGCCGCCGCCTATTTTGGATGTGTTTCCATTACTGTCGGTAACAGTTTTCGCTGGCTCTGTAAATATCTCCGCTACTTTATCATTATTAGCCTCAAGATAAGATTTAAATTTCTCCTCGTCAAAAACTAATTTTCCATTGTCTGTATAAGATGACGATGTTGTTATTCCCATATCCTCAAGCATTTTTATCTGTTCTGAGCTTGAGCCAAATATAAAACGAATATCTGTTGTAAATCCTCTAAGGTTTACATCATTAAAGAGCATACCAGCTTTTGCAAGTTCCTCATATTTTTCAATTTCACTGTCACTCATGTCCTCTTTTTGCTCATCTGTAAGAGGTGTGTATTTTCTGTTAGGCTTTTCTGAAAGTTTTGAGTTGCTTAATTCTATAATCTCATTAAATTCGTTAATCATGTTCTTTACAGCTTCTGTTATTTTGTCTGAGTCAACTTTAGCGCTAAATGTAATAGCCTCGCTTGTTTCATCAACTTTTCCGTCTGCTGTCATTCCAAACGTGTTGTTTACAGTAACATTAAGACCATCTAAATTAAACGAGTTTGATGAGCGTGTTATTTCTATAGGGTCAGCTCCGCCATCTCCGTCATAGTCAACCAATATTATAGCGTCTTGACCTTTTGTATATGAGTAATCATCGCTTTCACCAGTGCCTACACTGTCGCCAAATATAGCCTGACCTAAATTAAACGAGCTTGAGCTAACGTCATTTCCGTCTTTATCAAGCGCTCCGCCTACTATAGAAAAATCTCCGCTCGCGCCTTTTTCGGTTGATACTATGCTAAGTTTATCAGATGTTTCAAGATAAGAAACTTTTACATTAGCGCCACTTTCGTTAATAGCTTTCATAATGTCGCTTAAAGATGTATTCTCGTCAAAATCTTTGCCGTCAACGGTTTTGCTTATTGACACTATTTCACCTGTAGCGTTATTTTTTATATTTATAACATAGTCATTTTGACCAACTTTGTTTCCGTCAGCATCTTTTCCATTACTAAGCACAGTGTCGTTTGTTCCGTCATTTTTAAGTTTTAAACCAGAATCTTTAAGAGCCGCGCTTGTGTTTAATCTGTTAGAATCGCCATAAGTAAGACCCAAAGCCTTAGCCGCATTAGCATCTCCCGCGGTAAATCTAAGAACCGAGCTTGTATCTTTATCACCTGATGGTTTTAATGTGTCAAACGCAAGAGCGCCGTCTTTATAGCTTACGTCAATACGACCCGAGCCAAACTCATCTGCGAGTTTATTTTCAAGATATTGAGCCATAGCTTCCATATTAACGCTTCCGTCTTCTTCAAAAACATTTGTCTCTACGCCGTTTATTTTTACTTTCTCATCAGCACTTGGAACGTCTATTTTTACAGTAGTACCATTATAGTTGAAAGAAAGAGTTTTATCAGCGCCTGTAATCATGTCTCTGGCTTTAAGTTTTTGTTGGAAAGGACCTTGAAGGAGACTGTCAGTCATACTTGTTTTGCCCACTATAGCGCCAGTTTTTGTAGCTTCCATATCTTTAGAAACACCAAGTGCTTTTAAAAGATTTTCACTTCCGCCGCTTACTTTAAGTGTATCTCCTTTATTGGCTATTTCTTTGCTTGCATAATTAATCTCTACCTTGTCGTTGCTGTTAAGGCTTATTTTAATTTTATCGCCTAAATTTCCGCCGTCTTTACCATAATTTATTTTTTTAAGCGCGTCATTAAGCCCATCTACTACTTCTTGAGCAGTTCCATACTCTTTACCCATCTCAAGTCTAACATTATAAGTTGAATTACCATATGTTAATTGTAATGTATTGCCTTCTAAAAGACTTTTAGTAAATGTCTCATCACCGCTTATAGCGCTGCCTGTAAGCGTTTGGTCCGAAACACTGTTTTTTGAAACATAGCTTGTATCCTTAGCAAGCTGTTTTACAGCTTTAATAGCCATTGTTTCAGCCGCTGATGATTTTCCGCTTACACTTATATACTTGCTGTTTTCGCCTAAAGCTGTTACAATAGATTTGTCGTAAAAACTTGGGCTTCTTAAATTTGTTGAAGATGAGTAAGAATTATATTTGTTTTGGAACGATATTAACTTTGAACTTATAGACCTATAATCGTTCATTTTCCACTCAAGTTTTTGTTTTGCCTGCTGTTGTTTTTGAATTTTATTGAGTGTACCCATTGTCATGCTTTCTACCAATGAGTCAACGTCAAGACCACTAGCAAGACCTGTAATTCTGTTGGCTCCGCCTATTAAACCGCTTGTTCTCGCGCTTATGCTGCCTATAGATGCCATAATATTCCTCCTCACTTGATTTATAGCAATAAAAAATTTGCAATATTATAATCTATTTTATATAATTATTTATCGGCATATAGTACGTTTTAATTAATATTGGAGCGAAAAATTATTATAATATATAGCAAGGGGGAATTTTTTTGGCTTACATAATTGCTTTAACTAATCAAAAAGGCGGCGTTGGTAAAACAACTACGTCATGTGCCCTTATAAGCGGCTTGGTCTCTAAGGGCAATAAAGTTTTGGGTGTAGATTTAGACCCACAGGGCAATCTTGGCTTTAGTATGGGGGTTGATATAGAAAACTGCCCTACAATATACGAAATAATAAAAGGCAAAACAGCTTTGCAAAGCGCTATACAAAAAACAGAGCACGGAGATGTTATAGCGTCAAACATACTTTTAAGCGGTGCCGAAATTGAGTTTAACCGTGCCGGACGTGAGTTTATACTTAAAAATATATTGTCGGATGTCGATAATAAATATGATTATATAATTATAGATACACCTCCAGCGCTTAACATACTTACTGTAAACGCTTATGTTGCCTCACAGGCACTTATAATACCTATGATACCCGAAATTCTCAGCCTTTTAGGCGTAAGCCAGATAAAAGAAACTATAGACACTGTAAAAATGTCTTATAACAAAAATTTATCTGTTTTAGGAATACTTCTTACAAGATACAACGCGCGATTTAATCTTTCAAAAGAAGTAAACGACATGGCAGATAACATAGCAAATCAATTAGACACAGATGTTTTTGAAACAAAAATACGCACAAGTGTTGCTGTTGCCGAGGCTCCGGCTTATGGCGAAAGCGTTATTAATTACGCTCCCTCATCAAATCCTGCTGTAGATTACAGCAATTTTGTTGAGGAAGTGTTAAAAAAATTAAATAAATAATTAAGAAGGGAGCTTTAAATATGGCTAACAAAAAAAGCACTAAAACAGCCCATGTTTTAAATTTAATATCAAAAAAGCCGGTACAATCGGCAGAAACTACCGAAAACAACGAACAATCCCCTTCTGACAATACAGCTCAGCAAAAACCCGCTATTACCTCTCCTGTTGTGTCATCAATAAAGAGCAGTCTTGAAAAAGCGGCAAGAGATGAGGTGTTGTCAGACAAAATAAAAGATAATCTGTTAGAGGAACTTGACACTGTTGAAAAAAGCGATGACAGCCAAATAGCCAATTCAAAATCAGAAACTACTGTGGACGAATTGAAAAACGTAACAGACTTTGTATTAGATGAGTTAGAAGAGCCAAATGATGCTGAGGAATTTATAAGAGAAAACACTCCTTCTGCAGAAGATACAATAAAACACGAAAAACCGCGCTCAGAGGCATTAGAACAAAAAGACAATCCAAACATCAACGAAAGCGACAACACAGCTTCAAACGCCGTTAAAGCGGCTTTAAACGACTATTTAAACAATGATGTTAACAAAGACTCTAAAACAGACGAAATTGAACAAAATATTCCGCATAATTTAACAGAAAAAACTGAACCTTCTAAATTTGATGATTTTAAAAAAGAATTTTTGTATATGAATGTTATAGAAGTTCTTGTAAGAGAACAAATAACAAGCTATATAGAAAAATTTAATGTTTGCAAATGCAGCCGTTGTGTGGCTGATGTTATGGCTTTGGCTTTAAGCAATCTTCCGCCAAAATATATAGTTATTGAAAATCATGAAAAAATAGCCCAGTTACTAAATTTTTATGACAGTAAATTTAGCGTGGCTATAATGACAGAGCTTACAAAAGCATGCCTTAAAGTAAGTGAGTCACCAAGACACAAAAGTTTTAATGATTAAATAATACATTTGTTTAGTATAAAATTTTTAATTCAATAAAATTAAAACCGCGCTTATGCACGGTTTTTTTAGTTATTACTCTAAAATTTTGCTCTTATCCATATCATCTATATTATCTATATCATTTATTTCATCTATCTCACTTATCTCATCAATTTTTTCCTCAATATTTTGGGCTACTTCCTCAATATTTTGAGTTACGTCATCTTCTGGCAAAGAACTATTTATAATACTCTCCCAAACTATATTTACCTGCTCTAAGCAATCAAAATATACCTGTGCCAAAGAGTCTGTACGCATATCTAACTCACTAGCGTATTGTTTTATTTTCTTCCAGTCGGCTTTTTCATAACTCAATACTAACTTGAGTAATGTTCCAGCACTTCCACTATGGTTAATTAACGCCTCTTTCACATTTTCATTAAGAGGTATTTCCTCTATTATTTCTTCTATAGGCGCGTCAACTAATACATCAAGCGTTGAGAGTATTCCCATAAGATAAGCATCAGATTTTGATATGTTTAAAGGCACAAGCCCACATAACTCCTGACAAAAATTAGCTCTTTGGTAAGATAATTTAAGTATTTCACCATTGTTTTCGTTTATTTCGTTGTTTCCAAAGCTAAGCAGATATACCCATTGTCTTAATTGACTTAAACCAACTATAGCTATAGCCTGCTTAATTGACGAGGTTTTATGTCTTAATGCAAAATGCACAGAGTTTACCATTTTTAAAAGAGCATATGTTAAAAATGCGTCTCTTTTTACTATGTCCTCAATTTCCTCAATATCAGGCTCTTCTTTGTTTACAGCCACAACGAGCTGAAAAAAGTTACTTTTAAGATATTCAGACTTACCGCTTTTTACAACCATAGCTTCAGCTATATATGTGCCCTGATAGTAATCGGCTGGAACATATTTAGCCATTTCGTACAAATCAGCATCATTAATGCCAGTAATAATACACTTCTTTTTAAAACCTTTTCCAAAATTCATTATGTTATTTAATGCGGTTTTGTCCCTAGCTATATTAACATCTATTTTTATATAATCCACATATTCCAAAAGTGCAAAATACCTTGGTGCAAACTGAAACTCATTTATACAAAACTTGTATCCTTCATCTCTATAGCGTTTTATTATTGTTTCTGCTAAAGGGTGTATTACAATATTGTCTTCTATTTGTATAACAAGCTCACCTGGTTTAAACATTTTTGGCATACTTTTAAAAAGCAGATTAGGCGTTACCGTCATAAACGTTATGCCTTTAGACACAACTTTACTGCTATTTTGCAGTAAAAAAGAAGACATATTTTCGGCGGCGGCGTAGTCTCTGTTTTGATTATACAGCTCGTTTTCAACACTAAATACAATTTCATAACCAAATGTTGCCCCATCCGGCGTTTTTATTGGTTGTCTGACTATGAATTTATTCATGGCAAACCCTCCTGCAACTATTTCTCAATTTACTGCTGCTGACCTTTTAAAAGAAGGTGGTCTATTACTTCAACTAAATGCCCAATTTCAGGTTTTGTAAGCTGCTCATCAGCACCAAGTTGTTTTCCTTTTATTTCCATTTCTTGATTAATAAGAGATGAGAATATAATTACAGGTAAGTTTTTAAGTTCCTCATCACTTTTAATTAATTTTGTAAGTCTGTGTCCGTCCATTCTAGGCATTTCAATATCAGTTATAACTATTGAAACTTTTTCTTTTAAAGTTCCCTCTTCTTTTACTTTTAAAAGATATTCCCAAGCCTCCTGACCGTTATTAAACTGTTTTAAATTAACATATCCCGCTTTTGTAAGTGAGTTTTCTATCATTTTAGAAAGCAATATCGAGTCTTCAGCCATAATTATAGGCGAGGTGTTTTGAGAACGTTCGCCAAGTTTTTCTATATCTCTTAATTGTATTCCCGTCTCAGGCGCTATATCCGCCACTATTTTTTCAAAATCAAGTATAGTAACCAAATCTTTTCCGCATTGGGCTATTCCTGTTGCCACGCCTTCTTCTCCACCAGATATAGTATTATCAGGTTTTTGTATATCATTCCACGATATACGACATATTCCTTCTACTGTATGTACGCGAAAAGCTATATATAAATTATTAAAATTTGTTATCATAAATAAATCGCGTTCCTCTTTAGCTGAAGGAATACCTGTAAGATACATAGGCAAATCAACAACTGTAAGGAGAATATCCCTCGGTTTAAAAACGCCTTCTACAGCCGGGTGCGTATGTGGCATGGGCTTAACTTTGCTAGACATCATAATCTCACGCAATTTAGCCACATTAATACCGTATAAGTTTCCATTTATAGTAAATTCCATTACTTCAATCTCGTTAGTACCCGACTCTAATAATATGCCAAGTTTTTTTTCATCATTCTCCATAACAAAACCCCCTGCGTATTAATACCAAAAATCGTATTCCTTTTTATATTAATATCGGTTAAAATGCACAAAAAATAATATAAAATAGCCAAAAACCGCGCTCACTGATAAAAATATAAATTATGTCAACTTACAATTTAGTTATAGCATAAATTCTATTTTAAATAAAACAGTGGTTTTTTATTGGTTAAGTGTTTTAGGCTTATAATTTAAGCTCTTTTCTTCCATAAGATTTTATTGTAACCTCTCCTGTGGAAGCATCAAAACTAACAGTTCTTGAGTAATTTCCGCCTACGTCTTCACGCGCTATTTTTATTCTTTCGTGTAATAAAACAGCCTTTACACTATCTATATTTCTCGCGCCTATATTGCCAACAGAGTTATTTCCGCCGCCGCCCATTTCAAACATTTTAGCTCCTCCAGCTATTTTACATACAAATCTAGAGCGCACAGCACCAAAAGCCTCCATTTTACGTATCATTTCAACTACGCCTGTATCGGCATACTTAAAGATATTATCTTTATGATTTTGGTACATATTAGGCAGCATTATATGTAAAAGTCCTGCTAAATGCAGTACAGGGTCATAAAGACATACCCCTATACAAGAGCCTAACGCATAAGTTACCAATACTCCTGGAGCGCGACATATCTTCATATCAGCAATTCCAACAATATAGTCCTTATTCACTTTTAACACCCAGTTTCTTCATTAAATAGTTAAGCGATTTTATATCCGGAAGAAGTATAAGATTGCTATATACTTCTTTTCCGTCACATATAAAAGTTCCGCCTATAGTCATAAGTTTGTCTGTCTCATATCCATATTCCGCCATAGGCACATTCATTATACCCCCAAGCATATTTACTGATATTCCAGGCACTGATAAATTTATTGTTATGCCAGTAAGCGTAGATATGGCATTTACATATGAAGATATAATTATATTTCCCGCCTCTATAAGCGCCGAAATACCCATTTCGTCAAGATACATAAAGTCGTTAATTTTTTTCCCTACAAGACTTTCAAGCACAATATTTATAAAATCAAGTCTTTGCAGATAAAGCATTATTCCGTTTACTTCACCCGAAAGGTGTACTAACACTCCTGCTACAACAGTTTCTGGTCCTCCCAGTTCGGATATAGCTTTATTGTAGTCCATTATTTTAACTTCAGGCAGTCCCATTTCTATTTTTCTGTTAAGCATTTGTGAAAGAGCTGTAGCGGCGTTGCCTGTGCCTATACTTCCTATTTCTTTTAATACATCAAGTTCAAAACGGCTCATGTCGTCATAATTTGAAATTGTCATTTTAAGCCCTCCCTAAACGTCAGCGAAGATTGTTTATTGTATTTTCTATCTCGTCTGTCGTCTGTACCATTCTCAAAGATAACTGATAAGCTCTTTGAGTTTCTATAACTCTTGTTATTTCTTTAGCTAAGTCAACATTTGATTCTTCAATATAGCCCTGTGTAAGTCTTCCCAAACCGTTAAACACTACCGGAGCACCATTTTTTTCTGTAATGGTAAATTTGTTGTCTCCTATGTTTTCCATTCCGTTTTTTTGTTCAAAAACATAAATACCTATCGACTCGGGATTACTAGCCATATCAGCAGTTATAGGGTTTTGTCTCTCATCTAAAACCCACTCACCTAAAGAATTTGTAAGATAAAACTGACCATTAAGTTGACGTGACAATTTAAAACTTCCGTCTCTTGTATAACTTATATCTTCGGTTTCTGGATTATAAACAGCAAAAAATCCTTCCCCCATTATAAGATAATCCAAAGGCTCTCCTGTTTCTATTGGCACACCTTGAGAAAAATCGGTGTCGGTTTTATTCATTTTAGCTGCCGCACCATATATAAGCCTTGTGTCAGTACCCTCAGCGGCATTTAAATTTTTATAAACAAGCTCTGTAAAAACACCATTTTTAGCCTTAAAACCCTGTGTATTAACATTTGATATATTGTTAGCTATAACGTCCATACGGTTTTGCATTTGCCACGCGCCAACAGCACCCGAAAAAAATGAGTAATTCAATTATAACACCTCCTTATCAAATTCTTGCAATATCATTAGCGGCTTTGCTCATAAGCTGGTCATATATTTTAAGTACCTCAGCAGCACTTTGCAGTGCCCTTTGGCTTTCAATCATACTTACCATACAATCAAGCGCATTTACATTAGACCTTTCAAGCGTATTTTGCATTATATTGGCATCCGAAGCTGTAGGCTGGGCATTTGATGTATAAGCGCTGTCGCCCATTTTTTTCAACTGTGTCATATCATCAAATTGAACAAGAGCTATTTTATCTGCCATCATTCCGTCAGCTCGTGTAACAATACCGGTTTTTTCAACAATTATGTCGTCTGAGCCTATATAAATTGGTCCGTTTTCACCTAAAACACGCCCAACTTCTGATAAACACATATATCCTTCATTATCAATAATAAATGAACCGTTTCTTGTGTAAACTGTGCCATTTTGAGTTTGAATTTGAAAAAAACTGCCTTCAGATGTTATAGCCAAATCCAAAGGATTGCCTGTAGACTCTAAAACCCCCTGGCTGTAATCAGTATTTACTTCTGTGGCAGTACGTAACATAGCAAAATTATTAAGCTGTTCAGGATTATTTTTGTCGATGTTTCCCGTTCTTGCTATCATTTCCTCCTGAAAAGTGCTTGAAGCCATTACATCTTTTTTAAAGCCTGGAGTTAAAACATTGGCTATATTATTGCTTACTATATCAAGATTTCTGTTTTGGGTTAACATACCTGAGGTTAAATTATAAAACCCCTGAAACATCGTCCGTACCTCCTAATGTATAATTTTTTTCTATATAAACTCTAAGTTTGCAAAGAGCCCTGGCATGTATTTGAGAAATTCGAGGTTTGCTAAGCTGCATTACCTCAGCAATTTCTTTCATTTTAAGCTCCTTGCGGTAATAAAGCGATAATACAATTTGTTCATTCTTTTTAAGCTGCATAATGCCTTCTTTTAAAACTTTTTGCAGTTCTTGCTGCTCCATTCTTTGTTCTGGCAACATATCATGGCTTACAAGACTTTCTATATTTTGCTCGCCTGCCTGCTCACTTAAAAAATAATCAAGCGATATTAAATTATATATATTAGACCGTGCCAACAGTTTTATATACTTATCAATATTTATATTCAAGTAATCCGCCGTTTCTTGGTCTGTTGGATACCTTCCAAGTTTATCATAAAGTATTTTAGTGGCATCATCAATTTCTTTAAGTTCTTTTCTTATATTACGAGGAACCCAGTCCTGTTTTCTCGCTATATCAATAATTAAACCCCTAAGGCGCTTTGATATAAAAGTTTCAAATTTAGCGTTTTTTTCTGGCTTATATTTATCAACAGCGTTCATTAGAACTATTATACTCTCATTTACAATATCCTCCACTTGGGCAAAACTTGCGTAAACGCCGCGAAATTGTATAGCTATACTTTTTATTAAATAAACATATCTTAATACTATTTCCTGTTTTATTCTCTGGTCACCTGTGCGGCCATACTCCTCAAGAAGTTGTTCGCTTGTTTTCTCGTCAAATTCTTTACTCATACGAATATCCCCTATTATAATTTATATTGTATGGCGCTTGACGCTAAACTTAACTTGACTGCGCCCTTGCTCCTTCAAGCATTATATTACCAACTGCTTGAATTTGTACATTATTAGCAATCTCGTTAAAAGATAAAACGTAAACATTAGGATAAAACTGTTCAACAAGACGGTAAACATAAAGCCTTATAACATGGCTTGTTAATATAATAGGTGCCTGCGAAAGCTCGCCAAACTTTTTAATATTTTCGGATAATTGCGCCACAAAATTCTGCATAACATCTGGATTTAAGGCTAAGTATATTCCTCTGTCGCCTTTAATAAGGCTTGAGGCTATAAGTCTTTCGGTTTCTCCGTCTAAAGTTATAACTCGCATTTGACCATTTTCGCAAAACTTTCTTGTTATTGTTCTTTTTAATTCTACTCTTATATTACCCATAAGTGTGTCAATATCTCTTGTTTCTGTTGACGAATCAACAATACACTCAACAATAGTGCTAAGGTCTTTTATAGGTATTCCTTCTTTTAAAAGGTTTCCAAGTATTTTTTGAAAATTGCCGTATGATATAATATTAGGAAACGCCTCTTCAACAAGCTCTTTTGATGTTTTTTTGAGGTTTTCTATAAGCTGCATAATCTCGTTTCTTGTTAAAAGCTCATAAGAATGCGCTCTTATTATCTCCGAAAGGTGTGTTACAACAACAGAAAGAGGGTCTATTACAGTATAACCGTATATTTCGGCATCCTCTTTCAAATCCGGTGTAATCCATTTGCTAGGTATTCCATAAGCTGGTTCTATAGTATCTATGCCATCAATTTCGCCCGTAGGGTTAGGCGGCTCTAATGCCAAAAAATAATCTACAAGTATTTCACCTTTGGCTACTTCTTCGCCTTTTATTTTTATAACATACTGGTTTGTGCTCAAATTAGAGCTATCCCTAAGCCTTATTGAAGGTATTACAAGACCCATTTCTTGGGCAAACTGTCTTCTAAAAATAACAATTCTGTTAATAAGTTTTCCGCCGCTGCTCTCGTCTGCAAGAGGTATAAGGCTATATCCAAACTCCATTTCTATAGGCTCTACATTTAGCAGTGAATACACGCTGTTAATGTCTTTAAATGTATCCTCCGGCTGAATTTCTTCGGGTATTTCAGCTTCTTCTTGCTGCATAACAGCCTCTATAGCGGCTGCTTTCATTCGTTTAGATGTAGTAAGACCAAGCGCTATAAGCACTGCCGAAATCATTATAAGCTGAATATGCGGCATACTTGGCAAAATTGATATTACAGCTAATATAACACCGCCTGTAATAATAGCATGTGGCTGTGACAAAAACTGTGATGTAACATCAGTATTAAGACTTCCTTCTGATACGGCACGGGTAACAATCATACCTGTTGCCGTTGATATTAAAAGCGCTGGGATTTGAGATACAAGTCCGTCACCTATTGTAGCTATTGAGTATACTTGAAGTACCTCACCAAATGCCATGTTAGACTGTATTATACCTATTACCGTTCCAGCCACAAAGTTTATAACGGTAATAATAATAGACATTATAGCATCGCCTTTTACTATTTTTGTAGCTCCATCCATAGCGCCGTAAAAATCCGCTTCTTTTTGTATTTTGTAACGGCGTAATTTAGCTTCCTGCTCGTCAATAAGACCAGAGCTTAAATCGGCGTCTATAGCCATTTGTTTTCCTGGCATAGCGTCCAATGTAAATCTTGCTGCTACCTCGGCAACTCTCTCCGCGCCTTTTGATATAACTATAAACTGCACTAAAACTATAATAAGGAATATAACAACGCCGACAACTATGTTGCCTTGAAGAACGAAATTTCCAAAAGCCGATATTACCTGACCTGCCTGACCCTGTTTTGTAAGTATAAGCCTTGTTGACGAAACATTAAGACCCAACCTAAAAAGGGTAGTTATAAGCAGTAATGACGGGAATATTGAAAATTCCAGCGCTTCTTTTATATTCATTGTTATAAGCAGTATAATAAGTGAAAGCGATATATTAAGTATAAAAAATATATCTATAACAAACGGATTAAGAGGTATGATTAATAATAAGACTATAAATATTACAAATATTGAGATTATATTATTAAATAAACTTTTCATTCCCGCTTCTCCATTTTTAATGCTTACAATTTATTTTTTAGCTTGTATACATAAACAAGTATTTCGGCTACAGCTCCATAATAATCAACCGGTATTTGCATGTTTATGTCTACAGCTGCGTAAATAGCTCTTGCCAACGGTTTATTCTCAATAACATAAATGTTATTTTCCTCGGCTACTTTTATAATTCTAAGCGCCAACTCATCTTGACCCTTAGCCACTACTACAGGCGCGCCAACACCTTTTTCCATATCGTATTTAAGCGCTACCGCAAAATGAGTAGGGTTTTTAATTACAACATCAGCAGTTGGAACAGACTGCATCATTCTTGACATAGCAATTTTTCTTTGATTTTCTTTAATTTTGCCTTTAATTTTAGGGTCACCCTCAAGCTGTTTGTATTCCTCTTTAATTTCCTCTTTTGACATTTTTATCTGTCTTTCATAGTCCCACCATTGATAAAAATAGTCAAAAACAGAAACAGCGGCAAAAGCTATACCTATATTAATAATCATCCCCATAACTATGCTTAGTATATATGTAACCGAAGATATTAAATCTATCGACATAAGCCTAGGGAAATCTACAATACGGCTTTTTATATACTGAAATAAAATAACAAGAAGTATTGTTATTTTTATAAGCCCTTTAACTATTTCTACAACACTTCTAATAGATATAATCTTTTTAATACCTTGCAAAGGACTCAAACGGTTAAATTTAGGTTTAAAACCCTCTGTGACAAACAGCATTTTTGTTTGAAACATTGTAGCAACAATAGAAACTAACATTGATATAATTAAAAGCGGCACAGCCAACTTTAAAAACATAAGCATAAACTCTATCATGCCGTTTATAACAAATGTATTTGTAACACTTGTGGTATTACCCGCTTTTGATATGCTGTTTACCATATATTCTTTTATTTGACCATAAAAAAATGGAAAAAGAATTTTAATACTAAAAAACATAACCAAAAGCGATGCGAGTGTTACAACATCGCGGCTCATAAATATATTACCGCGTTTTCGTTCATCCCGTCGCTTTTTATCGGTGGCTTTCTCGGTCTTAGATTCTCCTGCCAAGTAGTGTCACCTCTCTTACATTAAAGACATTATTTCCTGTATAGAGCCAAACATAAGCTCGATAATGTTTTCAACAAACTGCGACATAGGTGTAAATAATATAAACAGCAGTATAAGTCCCAATAAAACTTTCATTTGTATATTTACCACAAACACATTTATTTGCGGAATTGTTTTCATTAAAATACCCACACCCATTTCAGTTAAAAACTCCGCCGCGAATATAGGCATAGCAAATTTAAATGCTAAAATAGTACAATCGCAAAATATCGTAAGTATGGCGGAGCTAAGTAATCTGTTAAATGTAATTTCGCCATAAGGTATTATTTTTTGTGAATCAATAAATAGCCTTATAATAGCTAAGTGTGCGTTGCTTGTAAAAAAGAGCAGCATAAACAGTATATTAAAAAATGTGGAGCTTAATGACAGTGAGGAGTTACTTTGGGCATCGTATATTTTAGACATTGAAAGACCCATTTGTAAATCCATAAACTCGCCTGAAAGTATTATTATATACAAAAACAGCGTTACTACTACACCTATAGAAAACCCCAGCAAAAGCTCTTTTAAAAGCAAAACCGCGTATACAATAGCATTTTCAGCCTCTACTGCGTAATATGGCTGTTGGTAAGATATTATTAAAAAACTTAAAGCGATTATAATTCCAGTTTTTATAATAGCCGGAATATTACGCCTTCCAAATATAGGGTTAAACAAAATACAACCACTTATACGCATAACTATAAGCGAAAACAGCAGAATATTATTTACGCCAAACATAAAAATACTCCTTAATTTTTAGCCCTGCATAATCACAAAAAGCTCTACCGTAAAATCCTGCATTACATTAAGCATCCATGAACCGCCTATAAGCAATACCGCCACAATAACAATTAGCTTAGGCACAAAAGTTATTGTCTGCTCATGTATTTGTGTGGCTGCCTGAAGTATTGATATTAATATACCTACAGCCATACTTAAAAGCAGTATAGGCGCACTTAGTTTAACACCAACCATAACAGCGGAGCGCATAATATCAAGTACCTGCGTATTAGTCATTATACTTTTCCTCCCGCTTAATTAGTTAAAGCCCCTAACAATGGCAGAAAACAATAATTGCCATCCGTCAACCGTTACAAACAGTAAAAGTTTAAACGGCAGCGATATAGTAGCTGGAGGCAACATAATCATACCCATAGACATAAGCGCGCTTGAGACTACAATATCTATAAGCAAAAATGGTATAAAAAGCAAAAAACCTATAACAAAAGCTCTTTTTAACTCACTTGTTATAAAAGATGGTATAACTATTCTCATAGGCAGCTCATCAGTATTTTCAGGCATATCTTCATCAGCAAAGTCTAAAAACATATTTAGTGCCTCATTTTCGGTGTTTCTAAGCATAAAATTTCTTAACGGCACCGATGCCCTTGTTAAAGCCTCTCTTTGGTCAATTTCCTCATTTTTATATGGCACATAAGCCTGTTGATTAATATCATCAATAACAGGCGACATTATAAACATTGTTAAAAACAACGCTATACCTATTAAAACAGTGTTAGGCGGTGTCTGCTGTGTTCCTATAGCACTTCTGGTAAATGAAAGTACAATTACTATTCTTGTAAAAGACGTTGTCATTATTATTATAGACGGCAACAGCATCATTACCGTAAGTATAAAAAACAACTCAAGGGTTTGAACATTGCTGCCATTAATATTGACCATAGCGTCACTCATTAAACTCACTCCAAAACAAATGTCAATGTTTTTTTCTCAATATATCAGAAAAAAAATCCTTAAACTGCGGTAGTCCCTCTGATATTTTATTGCCCTCAGACGGTATATCTTTTATATCCTCAGGCGGTATCTCACGCAAAAGATTTATGTTATCGTTTGATATGCCTATAAGATAAAATTTAGCGCCTATATTAATAATAACAATACTTTTATCTTGTCCTACTACAAGCCTACTTACAACTTTCATTCCCGAAGGACCGTAAGAGCCCATCATGCCTTGACCTATTCTTTTTGAAACAACATAACTTAGCGTAAGCACCCCTATAACAGCCACAATAACTCCTAAAAGGGTAAGCAATTCACCAAGAATTTCAATCACGCCCTTTTAAGTATTAACCAAGCAATGTAGTTACTGTTTTAAGAAGTCTATCTGGTTTAAAAGGTTTTACTATAAAGTATTTTGCGCCTGATTTTAAAGCATCTATAACCATTGCTTCCTGACCCATAGCCGAACACATAACAACAGTAGCCTCTGGATGTTTTCCCTTAATAGCTTTAAGCGCCTCAAGACCGTCCATATTAGGCATTGTTATATCCATTATAACAAGGTCTGGTTTTAACTCCTCAAATTTCTCAACAGCCTGTGCACCGTCACTTGCTTCAAATATTTCTGTATAGCCATTTTTTGTAAGAGCGTCTTTTTCCATCATTCTCATAAAAGCCGCATCGTCAACTAATAAAATTTTTGCCATTTTTATCTACCTTCCTTTATCTTGTTTACACATTATTTTTATTAGTATTAAAAATATCAGGTCGTTTAACAATTTCGGTAATTCTAACACCAAAACTGTCATCAACCACAACAACATCACCTTTAGCTATGCACTGACCATTTGCATAAATGTCAACTTGGTCTCCCGCAAGTTTATCAAGCACAATAAGCGAACCTTCCGAAAACTCTAATATTTCTTTAATCATTCTCTTTGTTCTGCCGATTTCAACCGATATTTCCAAAGGCACATCCATTATAAGCGCAAGGTTTTCAGCCTGTTCTTCACCCATACTTTCTGGCGCAACAAACTGCTGTGGGTTTAAAGGCTGCGCATTAATCATTTTAGGCGCTGCTGGCTGTGGCGGCGGTACAGCGTACATAGGGTTCATATATGGCATTTGACCATAATACATCCCCGCACCGTCAGGCATTGGCATAGGCTGTGGCTGTGGTGGTATTGGCTGAGGCATAGGCTGTGGCTGTGGCGGCGGTGGTGTTTGTGCCGCGCTGCCATTTACTAACTTCTCTATTTCTTCTTGACTAAGCTGTTTTGAGGAACTTTCTGGCTGTGGTGGCGGCGCTGATTGTGTGTTGCCGCTTATTAATTTTTCTATTTCTTCTTGACTTAATGTTTTTGAGGAGCTTTCTGGTTTTGGCGGCTCTGGCGGCGTATCACCACTTATTAATTTTTCTATTTCCTCCTGACTTAGCATTTTTGAGGAGCTTGGCTCTGCCTGTATTTCTGGCTGTGGCTCTGGTGCTTGCTCTTCTACAGCATAATCACTTAAACCAAATGATGATATAAGTTTTTTTGCCAAGTTTATAGGCATAAGGTTCATAAATCGGCTTTCAACCATATCCTCAATTTTTAATTGAAAGTCAACTACAACCATATTTTCTTGACCATTAAAGCATTTTTCTTTAAATTTGTTTACTTCAACTACTTCAAACGCTTTAGGTGTTGATATATTAACCACATCGTTTAAAAACTCAGACAGGGCTGTTGAAGACGCGCCCATCATCTGGTTCATAACCTCACATACGGCGCTCATGTTTATCTCATTTAACTCAAACTCTTCCTCTGGCATATCAATGCCCATAAGCAAGCCAACTATGAGCCTTACATCATTACGTTTAAGCAGCATTATGTTACTTCCGCTTAAACCTGACACGTATGTTATCTCAACTCCTACTGCCGGCTCTAATTCCTCATAGTTAAATTCATCAAAAGAGGCAACCTTTACATCAGGAGTGGTTATATCAACTCTCTTTCCAAGTAAGGTAGAGACAGCGGTAGCCGAAGCGCCAAGAGATATATTAAGTATCTCGCCTATGGCGTCTATCTCCATAGAGTTAAAAAATTTTGAATCCATGTTATTCCATTCTCCTTATTGATGAAACTATTTTTTTTCACAAATTTCGTTTATTTTTATAGCCATGTTTTTATTATTTTTGCCAAGTTCTCCCTTGAACCAAGGTTTGCCCTCAATATAAAGAAAAACATCTGAGTCTTTTGGCTTATTTAAGTTTATAACATCTCCAACTTGAAGATTAAATAAATCTTTAAGCATAAGCATGGATTCTCCAAGCTCCGCCTTAATTTCCATTGGCGTGCTTTTGATACCACTAAATATTTGCTCTGTTATTTCTTCATCATTCTTTTCTTCTGGCTCTTCTTCAAGTATATGGAATATACTTACTAACAAATTGCCAGGAAGGCAAATATTTATTTTGCCCTTCATTCTTCCAATTTCTACATTCAAAACAACTATAACTATTGTTTCATCCCTGCCAATTTTTTGCATCATTCCTGGGTTTGTTTCAATTTTATCAAGCTCAAAATCCAGCTTTAAATAATTAACCCATCCATCACCCATTATTGATACAAGATAATTTACTATGTTTTTATATAGTGATATTTCTATATCTGTATAAACATAAGAAACAGGTATGTCGTCAAAGTCATCTCCAGTTCCGCCTATCATTCTATCAATCATACAAAGAATTACCTGGTTTGTAGAGTGAAGTATAACAGGTCCATTTGTAATGCCATTCGGAAGTGTAACATTAACTAACGTAAGCACATCATTTTCATCAAGAGCATTGCTAAACTCATAATATCTTTGTTCCTCAACTGTTAATACCTCAACATTGCTTGACATTCTTACAAGGTTATTTATTCTTGATGTACATTGTCTCGCGTAGTTTTCATATATTCCAAATAAAAGTTTAAGTTTATCTTTTGTAAACTTTTTAGGACTGTAAAAGTCGTATTTTTTATACTTCTTTTCTTCTTTTTCTGGTTGTTCTTCTACCGTTTCGCCGCTGTTCATTGACTTTATAAGGGCGTCTATCTGACTTTGTGTTAATACTTCCGGCATCTTTTTAAATCTACCCCCTTTCGCCCCAAATTTTTAAGTATACAAAACATTATACAACAAACCGAAGAATATTACATTAATTTTATTCAATTATTTTAGCTTCTTTATAATATTCATCAAGTGATTTTACAACGCTGTCTGTTTTTGTAAGTAATATTTCAACACGTCTGTTGCGCGCGCGGCTTTCGGTTGTGTCAAAAGAGCTTATAGGTCTAAATTGACCAAAGCCGCTTGCTATCATTTTTGAGGGGTCTAATATATTTTTAAGCTGTATATAAAGTAAAACCTCGTTAGCGCGGTTTGATGATAAAAACCTATCGCTTACAGGTTCATTTGGCTGGTCTGGTAGTGCCTGAGAAGTATGACCAAACACTTGTAACTCCTGTATAGATTCTTTAGCGTCAGCTAACGCTCCCGAAAAATCATCAAGTATTTTTTTTCCTTCATCTTTAAGCACATAGCTGTTTCCATCAAAAAACACATTGTCTTTAAAAGTTATAAATGTAAATCCATCGCCTTTTGATAATTCTATCTGCGACTCGAAATTATTTTCTTGTATATATTGCTGAAGAGTATAATATAATTCATCAAACTGGTCTAAATGTTCCGGCGGCTGTCCTGTAACGTCGTAGTCTTCCGCTTTTTCTTTTTGCTCTACTACTATTTGAGATGTCTCTTTCACATCCGGGTTAAAACTTTTTACAAGTATTTCCCATTTTTGAACATCAATAGTTGACATAGAATATAAAAGCACAAAAAAACATAACAGAAGCGTTACCATATCACCGTATGTATCCATCCAGTTAGCGCCGCCACCGCCGCTTTTTTTCTTTTTTCCTGCCATAACAAAAACACATCCCTAACGTCATTTATAAGTTTTTAGTATCTATTTTTATTTTTTCTTTTTTCCTTTAGACTCTTTTTTGCCGCCGCCACCAACAGCATTTTCTCTTTCTCTTTGAGAGAGGTACGAAATGAGTTTTTCTTTCATAAACTTAGGGTTCTCGCCTGCTTGTATAGATAACACACCCTCAATAATTATCTGTTTGCATAAATATTCTTCATCGTTTCTTATACTAAGTTTTTTAGCTATAGGAGAAAATATAAGGTTTGCCAAAATACATCCATAAAGTGTTGTTATAAGCGCAACAGACATACTTGGTCCAAGGTTTGAGGCTCCTCCCTCTCCTTCAACATCCATACTTTTAAGCATATTAACAAGACCAATCAACGTACCTATCATACCAAAAGCCGGTGCTGTAGCCGAAGCCTTTTCATACATACCCACTGTCTCACTGTGTCTGTCCGCTAAATAGTCAAGGTCTGTATTAAGCATTGCCTGAACTTTATCTGGGTCTGTAGCATCTACAATAAGCATTACGCTTTGTTTAAAAAATGGGTCTGTCTCTGCCGCCACTTTTTCTTCAAGAGACAACAGTCCATTTTTTCTTGCTATTTGAGCAAACTCAACTAACTTATCAACATATACCATTGGGTCGTAAGATTTGCTGTTAAGCATTATTTTTAAATGTTTTGGTATTTGTTTTAGAGAGCTTGCCGGATAAGACGCTATTACTGCCGCTATTGTACCGCCAACTGTTATTATAAGACTTGGTACATCAATAAAATTAAATAATTTTGTTGGGTTGACAGACATTGTGGCTTGGTCAAAAATTACACCAAAAACCATTAAAATTGTTCCAAGTATAACACCTATTATTGTCGTAGTATCCATAATCCAAATCCTCTACTAATTTTAATATCTCCAATAAATTGTTTTGTTAATCTTTTATTCGCTTTTTTGTGGGTCAATTACAATTATACGATTGTGCATGTCATAAATTTTAGCGTTATATTCTATTATTTTATCTATAATTTCATCAACAGTGTTCGTAACTAAAAAGAATTCTTTATTCATCATTGTCACTTTTGTGTCAGCCATAGACTCTATATATTCAATTTGCTTGCAGTTTAACACAAACGACTCTCCATTAAGCCTGTTTAGTTTTATCATTTCCACTACTCTCCCCAAAAAAATTTAAAACTTTGGGTACTTTGCCCCGCTTTTCATTTAAGAAAACCGGGGCAGTTTCCCGTTAATTATCTCTTCATGTTTATAAGTTCCTCAAGCATTTGGTCTGAGACAGTAATTATTTTAGAGTTAGCCTGAAAACCTCTTTGTGTTGTAATCATATTTGAAAACTCTGTGGCAAGGTCTACATTAGCCATTTCAAGACCGTTAGACATAAGAAGACCTGTTGTTCCATATCCTGGTACAAATCCTACAACATCACCTGTGTTATCTTTAGCCTTGTAATATGAGTTTCCAGCTTTCTCAAGAGCGTTAGGGTTAGGCACATTGGCAACAGCCACAATTCCAAGTTTGTATACCTGTCCGTCAGGACCTGTGCCGCTTACAACACCATTTTCGTCAATAGATATATCAGAAAGTGTCATAAGATCATTAGCTGGTGTCTCATCATCAATAGCGTGGTCATCTGCCGCGCATATACGTATAGGTTTAAGTTCTCCATATGTCTGAGAACCACCCGCGTCTACATCAGGCTCACCTAAACCGTCATCTCCCATAATATCTGTAGTTCCAGCTACAGCCTCATCTGGTCTAAAACCATAAACAAAATTTTTATTTGCGTCTACCAAATAGCCGTTTCCGTCAAAACTAAATTTACCTACTCTTGTAAGATAAAGGCTTGTTACTCCCACTGTGTTGCCTTGACCGCCGGCAACATTAGGAGTGTTGTTTACTCCTCCTCCGCCCTGTCCGCCGCCAGCGCCTCCATCGGCGCTTACTTTAGGACCTACAAGAAAATATCCGCCACCGTCAATCATACAGTCTGTTCCATAACCTGTAGGCTCATAATTGCTTGTGCCGTGGTTTACGTCTATTGATGCTAATTGGCTTCCATAACCTACCTGGCTTGGGTTAGAACCGCCATATACGTCATTTCCCGCACTTGCTTTTTTTGTTGTTTGATATATCGACTCTTGAAAAACAGCCCTTCCAGCTTTAAAACCTGCTGTATTTACGTTAGCTATATTATTACCTATTACGTCCATTTTGCTCTGGTGAGTACGTAAGCCTGCCACACCGGAAAACATTGACCTTATCATTTCTTATTCTCCTCTCCACAAAATGCCGTACATGGGGTTTATTTCTTCAGAACGAACCCCAAAGCTTCTCTTATTGAGTCCAGCTTATAAAAGTACGGCGCTATCTATATTAGTAAACACATTGCTTTTTAACTCATTGCCGTTAATAGCTGTAACAACAACATTATTTGGGATATTTACTATAAACGCCGCATCAGGACCTATCACAACCACGTCTTTAGCGCCTTTTTGTCTGGCGCTGTTAGCCGCTGTGTTAAGCCTTGTTAAAAGCGTGTCTGTCATTTCAATTCCCCTTTGCGCTATTCTCTCTTTGGAGTGCTTAGAAAAATGAAGTTCTTTTGACTCCTCAATAGTTCGCGCCATTATATCGCCAAATCCATTTTTCTGTGTGTCTTTATATCCTGGTGATAAAACCGGCTGTCCTGTCTGGATTTGACGAATTTTTAAATCATTAATATTTTCTATCACGGCTATCACCTCCACTAATTACTCTTTATCAGTATCAGTGTTTCCATTATCTCCTGTATTTCCACTGTCTTCAGTGTCTTTTGGAAGTGTTCCAACCGCTATAAGCTGGTCTAAACTATAAGCCTTGTCACCTACATAAATTACAGGGTCATTATTATATATGGTTACACCTGTAACTGTGCCGGTAACCTGTTTCATATTTCCGTTTTTGTCGTATTCAGCCAATGTAACCTCTTTGCCTACCATAGATGCCGCATAAGTGCTTAAAGACACCTGTGTCATGTTTGTCATAGCCTCTACAACTGTCATTTGGGCTAACTGCATCATGTAGTCCTCATTGCTTGTAGGATTTAAAGGGTCTTGGTTTTGTAACTGCGCTGCCATAAGCTGCAAAAAACTTTCCAAATCAAGGCTGCTTGACACATTGCGTTTAAGTGTTGTTGGCGTTTTATACGTTAAAGGTCTTAAAGCCACCGAATTTTCAAAACGGTTTACCTCACCTGCCAATATACACACCTCCTGTCATTTTTTTAAACAAGCCCTAAACGTAGTTGATTTATAAAATCAATATTTTCGTCTTTCTTTTTACGTTTTTCGTTGTGCTCACTTTGGTTTTGTCCGTTTCTGCCTTCGCCATTGTAGTCCTGACGATAAAACTGCTGTTCTTCTTGACGTACCTGAACAACTGTTGAGTTGCCTGTGCGGTTTTCAAGCATAGCCGCCAAACGGTCTGCATGACCGGATAAGAGCTCGTTAGCTTTAGTGTTTGTGCAGAATATAGACAGTTTTGTCTCACCTTTATCGAATATAAGTTTTATATGTATCTTACCTAAATTCTCTGGCT
Organism: uncultured Eubacteriales bacterium; assembly: GCA_949743655.1. Lineage (GTDB taxonomy): Bacteria > Bacillota > Clostridia > Lachnospirales > Anaerotignaceae > Neoanaerotignum_A. Next base: position 16,468 of record CATJUP010000106.1, on the reverse strand, counting down.
CAAGCTGTAAATCAAACTCATTTTTACCACTCATTGTTATTTTGTCGGCTAAAATTTCAACCATATTTTCATTCTCAACCGGAAGTTTATCAGCTACTTTAACACTAACTATATCTTTGCCATTGTAATTTTGCACTGTCTGCAAATCAAATTCAAAATTAGTTGTGTTTAAAGTGTTTTTGTCTTTAGCCATTTCATCAGCATTTTCAAAAACTACTTCTTTACCCTCAAAAGCACTTTTTTCGCTGTTTTGAGTGTCTTTTGCGTCTGTAGTATTTGTGTTGGTTGTGTTTGAGTTTATGTCGCTTTTAGTGTCAACAACATTAATATCCTTTATTGTAGTTTCAGCAGTATTTTGTTTAGTATCAACATCAGTGTTGTTATTCGTTTTAAATTCTGATTTGTTTAAATTGTCTTGTTTAGCTGTTTGAACTAAATCGCCACTTAAAACAACATTTTCAGTCTGCGCATTTTGAGTTTGTTTTGTCTCTACCTGAACAAAATCCGTTTTAGGTGCAGTTTCAACCGAGTTTGTATCAACATAAACTGGCATTACAACATCTTCAACTGTATTTTTCTCAACAGCAGAAACATTTACAGGAGTATCCACATCAACAACAATAATATTTTGTGCCAAAAGCCCGCTTAAAGCCATTTGGCTTTCAATAACATTGTCTGACATAACAGGTTTTGTATTTTCTGTTGAGTCACCTGGTTTTTTTGTGTTTTCAACATCACTTGTATTGTCTTTGTTGTCTGTGTCTTTTGCGCCATCAGTTTTTTGCTGATTGTCTTGGTTGTTATCTTTAATAGTGTTTTCTGAAACATCATTTTTGTCAATGTTTTGGCTTTCTTTCTGTAACACGTCTTTAAAGTCTTTACTATCACTTTTTGTGCTTGGTTTAGACGCGTTAGCTGTTTTAGCCACATTTAGCATTGAATTTACGAGCATAGTGTCGCTCATCGCCATATTTTTCACCTCCTTTCAAATAATAGCTCTATAACCCTGCTTAATTTATTTAAACTTTTATAATAAAGCTCATTTTAAGAGCTTGCAGGCATATTTAAGCCCTTACACGGGCATTGGAGACAAACTCCTCTATAAAAAGCTCATTTTCTTTTTGAGTCTCTTTATTATATTCATCAATTTTTATGTCTTTTAGTTTTTCTATTGATAAAATTTCTTTTTTAGCGTCAACCATTTTTTCTCTTTTTTCATCTTCTTGTTTCATAAGCTGATGAAGTTTTTCGGTTTCAAGACTTATCATATAGTTTTGTTTATGTAAATATCCTTCGTACATAGCTGCTTCGGCTATTGATATGCCATTTTTCTTTTTGTCATCAAATTCCTGCACTTTTTGGTTTTTCTCATACTCAAGTTCTTTTATAAAATCATTTTGAACATTTACTTTTTTTACCGCGTCAGCGTGTTCGGCTTTTATAATTTCCATTAAATCATTTTTGTACTTGAGTACAGGGTCAAGCCTAAAAGAAAACTTTTTCATTTTATTAAGCTCCCAACTATTCGTTTATAATTTTTCTCATCTGGTCAAGTATCTCTTCATAAGAGAAAGACTCCCCAACCCCTTGAGTTAAAAACGCGTTTACTTTATCTATTTTGGATACAGCATAATCAAGATTTCTGTTAGTACCAGCTTTATAAGCGCCTATTGATATTAAATCCTCGTTTTTGCTGTAAACACTTAATATATCTCTAAATTTTGAGGCGAGGATTTTATGCTCATTTGACACTATTGTTGACATAAGCCTTGAAATACTGGCGTTTATATCTATAGCCGGAAAATGATTTGAGTTAGCTAATTTTCGTGACAAAACTATATGCCCGTCAAGTATACCCCTTACAGTGTCGGCTATAGGCTCGTTTGTGTCGTCACCTTCTACAAGCACTGTATATATACCAGTAATAGAACCATTTCCAAAATTACCGCTTCTTTCCAAAAGTTTAGGTAATTCTGAGTATATAGAAGGCGTGTATCCACGGGCTATAGGAGGCTCGCCTATAGCCAAGCCAATTTCTCTTTGCGCCATAGCAAAACGTGTAAGTGAGTCCATCATAAGAAGTACATCATTACCCTGGTCTTTAAAATATTCCGCTATAGCCGTAGCTACAACAGGACATTTCATTCTAAGCATAGGCGATTGGTCGCTTGTTGCTACAACAAGTACAGAGCGTGCCATGCCTTCTTCTCCTAAGTCTTTTTGAACAAACTCCAAAACCTCACGACCACGCTCTCCAACAAGCGCTATTACATTTATATCAGCTTTTACATTTTTTGCTACCATTCCCAAAAGCGTACTTTTTCCAACACCGCTTCCGGCAAATATACCTATCCTTTGACCTTTGCCTATTGTTATCATTCCATCAAGTGCTTTTATGCCAAAGCTCATTTTTTCGTCTATAGGCGGTCTTGCAAGTGGGTTTATATATGAATTTTCAACCGTATAATATTCGCTTGGCGAAAACTCGCCCAACCCATCTATAGGCTGACCCATTGCATTTATAATACGCCCTCTAAGAAAATCGCCTACAGGTATTTTTAGTCTTTGTCTTGTGTTTCTAACAAAATTACCGGCTTTAATGCCATTTGTGCTCTCGTATGGCATAAGCAATATACGCTCGTTTTTAAAACCTATTACCTCACTTAAAACCTGACCTTTAGCAAGCTCACTGTATATAGCGCATATATCCCCTATACCGGCTGTTCCGCCGGAGGCTTCTATTGTCATACCTACTATATTTTCTATTTTGCCTATACGGCTTATTGTTTCGGAACGTTTTACTGTATTAAGCATATTTTTAAACATATGTTTACCTCTGTATGTAATACATTAAATACCCCGTTTAAAACACTTTATGACGTTGAAGAACTGCTTATAATATCTCTTATATTTTCAAGCTGTGTATAAGCACTTGCGTCTATTATTTCATCAGGCAATTCTATAATACAAGTTCCCTGAGGTTCGTTTTCCATAGATATTACTTTTATATTTTCGGATAAATTTGATAATATTTTAGTTATATCTCTGTCTGTTTCAATCATGGCTTCAGCATCGGTTTTTGATATGTATACCTTTACCCACGATTTTGGGCTAAGCCTTTCTGTAGCAGAAATTATCATTCTTTCTATTATCTCGCCGCTTGATTTAAGACTTACTTGTATTACTTTTTCTGCCACAGCTATAGCCATATCTCTTAAATCTAATTTATATTTATTAAATATTTCGTTTTTTTGCAAGCCTATATCGTCAACAGTTCTTTTAAGTTCGTTTATATATTCCCAGCTTTTAATCTCAAGAGTATTATTTACCTCAGCGGCGGCTGTTTCATAGCCTTCTTGATAGCCTTTTTCGTAGCCCTCTTCGTGCCCCTGCTTTTCGGCGTCAATTTTCATTTGTGCGGCGTCATTTTTTGCCTGCTGCAATATAGCGTCAGCTTTTTCTTTCGCATCTTTTAAAATTTCATCCGCCATTTTTTCGGCAAAATCGTTTGTTTTTTTCTCTCTGTTTTCAGCAGTTTCCTCTATAGGCTCTAATTCATTTTGTTTTGTTTTCTTTTTTTCTTTTTTTTGTTTTTCTATTTTTTTATCGCCATGCTCTAAGAGCTCTAATTCTGTTATTATGTTTTTCTCTTCATCGCCTTTAGACTCATAATCAATATCCTCTTCTTCATTAAAGCCTTTAAACGATTTAGTCAAAAACTTAAAATTTTCTATATTGTTTTCTTTTTGAGCAAAGGCTTTAAGAAGATTATGCAATTATATCATCCTTTCCGCCTTTCATAATAACAACTTCTCCCTCTTCTTCAAGGCGTCTTATAATATTAACAATTCTTTGTTGAGCTTCCTCAACATCTTTAATTCTTACATTTACTGTAACCTCAAGGTCGGATTTAATAGACTCTGCCATACGTGAAGACATATTTGAGAATATAAGGTTTGATACCTCTGGATTAGTTTGTTTAAGCGCAAGAACAATATCTTTTGAGTCGCAATCGCGCAAAAATCTTTGTATAGAGCGGTTATCCATAGTTGTAATATCCTCAAATACAAACATACGTTTTTTGATTTCTTCCATAAGTTTAGCGTCTTTAACAGCAAGTTCATCAAATATATATTTCTCGCTGCCTCTGTCCATATAGTTCATTACATCGGCTATATAATCTACGCCGCCAGTTTTTGTATAATCTGTTGTAAGTACAGCTGAGAATTTTTTCTCAATTTGTCCTTCAACTATTTTAATGGCCTCTGGAGAAACATTTTCCATTTTAGCTATGCTCTCAACAACCTTAATTCTTTTTTCTTTAGGCAAAGTTATAATAACATTTGCCGCTTGGTCTGGCTCGGCATAAGACAGCACAAGCGCTATTGTTTGAGCTCTTTCGTGCTGTAATATAGAATAAAGGTTTTTGCTGTCTAACTTTCGTATGAAAGAAAACGGCATTGTTTTTAAAGATTTAGCTACTTTTTCCAAAAGCACCGACGCCGTTTGCTGACCAAACGCCTTTTCAAGTATATTTCTCGCGTATTCAAGCCCACCTTCAGTTACAATTTTTTGGGTCATACACTCTTTATAAAAGTCGTCTAAAATCTCTTCTGTCTCTTCTGATGACAAATGCCTCATTTTAGCGATTTCGATTGTAAGTTTTTCCACATCCTCTTCGCTAAGATATTTATAGATTTGAGAGGCTTTGTCACTGCCCATTGATATAACTACGGCTGCCGCCTTTTGTTCCGAGGTTAATGCGGTTTTATTTTCCTCCATTGCTTTCTCCCCTTAACCATGTTTTAATCGTCTGAGCTGTAATTTCAGGATTTTCGTCGGTGATTTCTCTAATTTTATTTTTAAGTTCCATACTGCGCTCATTTTGAAGATTTATAAACGCATCGGCTATATTAGGCGCCGGCTCGGATTTTGGTCCGTTATTATCATAAACAACAGGCTCTCCGCCAAACGCGTCTTCCGCTGCTCCGCGTTTTTTCTTTCTTTTCTTTAATATCTTTCTTACTATAATAAATATAATAAGCAAAACTATAAGTAAAGCTCCAACTATTATACCGCCTATTATGAGTAAACGTTTTATTCTTTCCATATCCGGAATATTATCGTCATCAGAAGGCTCTGGCTCTTCAGCTTCACGATAAAACGGCATATTAAGCAATTCTATTTTATCCTCAAGGTTAGGCGTGTTTATACCAGCCGCCTTAGCCACAAGACTTATAAGATTATTTCTTGTGCCCTCACTCATATCTTCAGTATCTATAATTATTGCTACTGTAAGGTCTACAATGTCGCCTGCGTCAACTTGCTGCTGTTCTTTAACTTGGTCAACAAGATAGTCAACAGCTCCTTCGCTTATTATATAGTCCTCGTTTCCATCCTGCGTAATTCTTGTGTATATAGGTATGTCCGAGTTTGTCTCGGTTCCTGGTACTCCGCCCACTGTTTCGCCGTCTTTTGATACTTCTTGGTGGGCACTTTCGGATGATTTGACACCAGTATTGTTTTGGTCTTCTGGTGAGTAATTTATAAGTTCTCTTATTTTTTTGTTTATATCAACTTCACTTTTTACTGACACCTGAATATGTTCTGCGCCATAAATAGGTATAAGCAAATCAAGTATTTTACCTTTAATTTTGTTGTCTATAGCGGCTTCAACTTCCATTTTAAGTTGATTAGCGCCACTTTGAGTATTATTTCCGTCAACAGTAACTGTTTTTCCGTTACATATTACGTCCACATTAGCAAACTCAAGCTGTGGAATACTTTTTGAAACTAATCTTTGTATAGCCTCTACCTCTTGTGTACTTAAATCATTTCCGCTTTTTGTTGTTAAAGTAACAGACGCTGTAGCTTTGGTATCGGAATTTTCGTCAAGAACATATCTTCTTTCCTCACCCAGTGCTATTGTAACAACCGCTTCTTTAACATCGTCAAAAAACGCTGATATTGTAGCTCCCATTCTTTCTTGAAGCTGGAAAAGCATATAACTTTGTTTTTCTGACTCAGAAGTAGTTAAATCTATGTTATTAAATATATCATAAGTAAAGCCGCTTTTAGGATAACCCTCGTATACTAATTCTGCTTTAATCTGCTCGGAGTTTTTCTCACGCACAAGTATTGCGCCGCCATCGGAGCGAGACTCATATTTATAATCAATACCGTCTTCTCTAAGTTTGCCTATAAGCTCACTTGACTCCTGCTCGTTTAAGCCTGTAAAAAGGGTATCATATGGACGGTTATTAAGCCATGCAGCTATACCAACAGAAAAAATAATAGAAAGGGCTATTCCCGCGATTATTAGCTTTTTGGCTTTTGGACTTAAATTTTTAAGCGTTTCTTTTATTTTTGTTATTATAGAATTTAAGCGCTCGTTCAATTTTGTTACCTTCTTTACCCTTCTGTATTATTATTTCAGTTACTTATTATATGTTTAATCTCATCAATTCATTATACGCTTCTAACGCCTTATTTCTAAGAGCAACCATGCTGTCAATAGACAACTGAGCCATAGCAGAAGCTATTGGCACTGTATGGGCATCTTGAATTTGACCTGTAGCTAAAAGATACTGAGCTTTTTCGAGTTCCTTTTCTTTTTCAAAGGCATTATCAACAGCGTTTTTAAAAACATCGCCAAATATTGTGGCGTCTGTACTTTTATTAGCTTTTTGTGTACTATCAAAACTCAACAAAGGCTCAATACCTTTTATTGGTTCTATAAACATAATAAATCTCCTTCCAAAATAATATTTTTTTAACTTCCAATTTCAAGTGCTTTAGCTGCCATTGTTTTTACTGTATTAAAAACAGTAAGGTTTGAATCGTAAGCTCTGCTTGCCGCCATACTGTCAACGATTTCTTTAAGCGTGTCAACGTTTGGTCTTTGTACATATCCATTTTCATCCGCATCGGGATGAGTAGGGTCGTATACAACAGGAAAATCCCTTTCGTCTTCAACGATTTCTGCCACACGTACTCCTCCTGTCATGGCGCCGCGTTTTCTTATTTCGGAACGAAAAACATTACCAAAGTCATTTTGTCCCGCCTGTTCAAAAACAACCATCTTTCTTCTGTAAGGTCCGCCGTTTTCTGTTCTTGTTGTGTTAGAGTTAGATATATTCTCCGCAACAACGTCAAGCCTCATCCTCTCGGCAGTCATACCAGATGCGCTGACATTTAAAACGTTTAAAAAACTCAATATTATCCCTCCCCATTTATCCTTTTATAACAGAGTTAAACCTTTTTATGTCATCGTTAAACGATTTTACCAAATATTCATACTGAAGCGCAGACTTAGCAAACTCAACGCTTTCTACATCAACATTTACATTGTTTTCATCAGCTCGATTAGACTCGGTTTGAGTATCATGCACCTCAGCGCGCGCAGAAATAATAGCCCTTCCCATATCGGAGGCTTTTTTATATTTACCGCCTGAAAGTTTCTTTTTAAGTTCTTCCTCAAAAGTAACATATCTCGCTTTATATCCTGGTGTTTCGGCGTTAGATATATTCTCAGAGGTAACTACCTGTTTTTGCCATAAAAAGTCCATAACTTTTTGATTAAGCAAAAACATATTGTTGTTTAAATAATCCATATTTAACACCTTCTTTCCAAGTAATTTTATGTAAACTGTCAATATATATCAAAATACACTTTAATTTTTACTGATACTAAGTAACTATATCAAATTTCAAGCACAAATTCAAGAATAATTAAATTATTTCCATAAAATATAGTCTAAAAATTTTATTTTGATGACATAATTATTTTTTAGCACATTTAAATTTTTGTAAACCTTATGCTTAAAAATGTACAAAATACTTGTAATTTAAAGTATTAAAAAATTCATTTTTGACAAATTTTAACAAATTTAAAATATTTAATTACATTTTAAAAACACCTCATCTTACAAAATTAGACAATATATTTATATTTTGTCGCCAACATATTTAGTTATTGTCTCTTTTACAAAAATATAAAACCAATAAAAATAATATATTCACCTACTAACAAAAACGTTCTATACCCAACAACAAAAATCTTGTTTTTTTCGACTTTAACTTAATAAAAAAATTTTTTAGTCGATAATTTTTATGTGGGTAAATTGCCAAATGTGGAAACCATACTTTTGCAACACAAAAGCGCTGTTTTTAGGTCAAAATTTTACTTTGCCGCTTAATCACAACGAAGGGAGGTCCTTTTGTATTTTTTAGCCCAAGCCACGTACCGAAAAACATTCGGCGGCTTTGCCATAGCCGATTTCACATATCGAAATTGCGAAAAGGGCAGATTTATAATTAACATCAAAAAATAACAGGGGGTTACAGTAAACTATGTATAAAAACTTGAAAATTGTCAAGAAATTAATTGTTGCATTCTTAGCAATCGCCATTTTGGCCTCTATACCTGGCATTATAAGCACGGTATTTACTAAAAAACTTAGCGCTGAGTATTATGAAACTTTAGTAACTGATGGCTTCTCTCAAGGAAAAGTAGGAACAATACTTTCTCTTTTAGGAGAGATTAATGTTGATGTTCATGATGCCATAAGTCTTTCAGACGCTAATGAGCGCGAAAAAAGTGAACAAGAGTTTTTAAGCCTTATTCCAGAAATGGAAGCTGCTCTTGACAACCTTTCCAGCGATATTAAAGAAGAAGGAACTTTATCACTTTTTAACGAGATTAAGACACAGTTTAACAGTTACGTATCTCTCGCTAAAGAACTTATAGCGGATAACTCTAATCTTGACGCCACAAGGACTAGAAAACTTCAAGAAAGACTTGTTGAAGAGCTTAGTCCTATTCATGAGAGTATTTATAGCAACCTTCAGTCAATAATGGACAGCAAAGTTAATCGTGGTAACACAAGAAATAACTCAAACACAGCACTTTCTAATATACTTACAGGTGTTACTGCAGTTTTAATAGTAGTATCTATTTTATTGTCACTGCTTATAGGCTTGTTTGTATCACATAGCATATCAAGACCTATGGACAAACTTACAGAACGTCTTCTTGCTCTTTCTAAAGGCGATTTGGACTCTCCTGTGTTTGACTATGTATCAAGTGATGAGGTCGGCGAACTTTGCGTAGCTACAAAATCACTTATCAAAAATGTAAAAGATATTATTGATGACGAGACAAATCTTCTTACCGAAATGGCTGCTGGAAATTTTGACATACGCTCACGTGACGCAAATCTTTATGTAGGTGGATTTTTACCTATACTTGAGGCTGTACGTACAATAAATGCTAAATTATCATCAACACTTTTACAAATTACACAAGCGTCCGAACAAGTTGCTGGAGGTTCAGACCAAGTTGCTACAGGCGCTCAGGCATTAAGTCAAGGTGCTACTGAGCAGGCAAGCTCTGTTGAAGAATTGGCTGCTACTGTAAATGATATTTCTCAGCATGTAAATCTTACAGCTCAAAGCGCTAAGAGTGCTAACCAAGAAATAAAAGAAGTAAACAGCGAAATGCAGGAAAGCAACCAGAGAATGGAAGAGCTTATGAAAGCTATGACAGAAATAACAAACAGCTCCAACGAAATTGGCAAAATTATAAAAACTATAGAAGATATAGCTTTCCAAACCAATATACTTGCTCTTAACGCTGCTGTTGAGGCTGCTCGTGCTGGTGCTGCTGGAAAAGGCTTTGCCGTAGTAGCTGACGAGGTTAGAAACCTTGCAAGTAAAAGCGCCGAGGCTTCTAAAAACACAGCCGCTCTTATCGAAAACTCAATAAGCGCTGTTGATAATGGTTCTAAACTTGCTAACTCTACAGCAACATCACTTAACGCTGCTGCTGAAAAATCTAAAAAAGTTGTTACACTTATTGACGAAATTACAGATGCGTCTAACTCTCAGGCCGACTCAATATCACAAGTTACTGTTGGTATAGACCAAATTTCATCTGTTGTACAAACAAACTCGGCTACGGCTGAAGAAAGCGCTGCTGCCAGCCAAGAACTTTCTGGTCAAGCAACATTGCTTAAAAATCTTATGCTTAAATTTCGTCTTAGAAGTACAGGAGTAGAGACAACTACTTCTGTACCAGAGCCACCAAAGCCTTCATACGAAGACCATGATAACAGCAATTATGGCAACTACAACAGCAACAGCGAAAGCACAATATTATACGATGGCAAATATTAAGTTACATTAACTGCAACAATTTAGTTACAAAAAAACGTTACATATGCTAAGAAACAATTAATAATAAAGTTACAATACATTGCTACAAAAACCCCCTCTTTTAAAAAGAGGGGGTTTGATTTTAAAATTTAATATTTTTTTACTCTACAAGAGGTACCTCAAATTTAACCATTCCATACTCATAAGGTTTTATATTACCTGGCGCGGCGAATATTATAAGTTTGTTATCGCCAAAATAACATCCGTAATTGCCTGCTTTTAATTCCTCATTTATACTCTCAATATAATAATCAGGATTTAAAGAAACCTCTTTTTTAATATAATTAAAAGCCTTATCAATATCTGCCGCTGTGTTTCCATTTCCGCTTACAGATACCTCCGAGCCAACACTTGTGTCTATTGTCATACCATATCCATATGTAGTATAAACATCATTTTCGTTATAAAATGAAAATGTAATTAAATACGACAATATATGTTTTTCGTAATCAATATACAAATCCTCAAAAGAAATATCTATTTGTTTAACAAAACTACTATTTTCCCTTTGTATATCCGCTATATTCTCATCAATATACTTTTCGGCTATTGTATGAGCGCTTTTAGCTATATAAACATTTATGTTGTCACTCATTACAGTGTTTTTAATAGCTGGATAACTTATGTTTACGTTAAGCAAAACTTTGTCTGTTGATTTAACAGTCCAAAATTGTGACACACTATTGTAATTTTCATATTCCTGCAACTGAACATAGCTTTTTTTTGTATATATATCACTATTTTCAGTTGTTATATAAATAGCGTTATTATTTTCGTTCCACTCAACAGCGGCATCAAAACCCTCCGCTATAGCTCTTACAGGTATCATTACTCTATCATTTATTAATTCTGCCGGAACATCTAATTTAATTTTTTTGTTATTTACAGTTAATATGTCCTCACCTAATTTAAGTGACGCACCTGTTGAGCCTTTTTGCATACTTACTGTTTTTATGCCCTCTATATATGTTACTTCAACATCCATACTTTCAAGAAGAGTTCTTAAAGGTACAAGTACCCTGTTATTTTTTATAATAGGCTGTTGGTCTGTAAAATTTATTATATTAGAATTTAGATATAATTTTAAGTCTTTTTCGTTATTTCCAAAAGCTACTGTACTTTCTAAAATAGCAAAAATTAACACAAACGACAAAAATTTTTTTTTCAAAATTTTAATGCCTCCTTATGTTCAATTAAGCCAATTATAGCCTATATAAAATTTTTAAACAATATAAAATATAAGGCAAACAGTAAAATTAATATTTTTTTAAAATTTTTTCAAAAGTATTCTATTTTTCATACTCTTTTCACATAACAGTTGTATAATTAAATTAATTAAAAAAGAGGTGATTTTTTGAGCAAAATACTTATTGTAGACGATGAGGAGCATATAAGACAAATAATACTTAAATACGCAAAATTTGAGGGATATGAAGCCGAAGAGGCATCTAATGGTATACAAGCCGTTGAAATGTGCCGCCAAAATAATTATGACATAGTGATAATGGATATAATGATGCCTGAGCTTGATGGTTTTTCAGCATGTGTAAAAATAAGAAAATTTAAAAATATACCAATTATAATGCTTTCGGCAAGAGGAGAAGAATATGACAGAATACATGGTTTTGAGACCGGCGTTGATGATTATGTTGTAAAACCATTTTCACCGCGTGAACTTATGCTTAGAGTATCGGCTATATTAAACCGTACAGGGGCTTTAGAAAAAAAGGATATATATGAAAATAACGGTATTAAAGTTGACTTTACAGGCAGAATTGTATATATAGATGGCAATAGAGTTGACATGTCTCCAAAAGAGTACGATTTATTTTTTTATATGGTAAAAAACAAAAATATAGCTCTAAGCCGCGATAAAATTATAACCGATGTTTGGGGATATGATTTTTATGGTATAGACAGAACTCTTGACACTCACATTAAAATATTACGCAAAAGTCTTGGCAGATACAGCGGACGTATAGTTACTTTAAGAGGGGTGGGATATAGATTTGAGGGGTGAGAAAATAAGTATAAAATGGAAATTAATATTATACATGACTTGTTTTGTAGTCTCCGAGTTTATACTATTGTCGCTATTTAACACTTTTTTTCTTGATACATTTTATAGGAACATAAAAACAAATGAGCTTAAAACCACAGCCAAAACAATAAAATCTCAGCTTAACTTATATAACACTCAGTATATATTAAATAACGAGGCACAAAAAGGCGGTATGTGCGTTGAAATTTTTGATAGTGAAGGAAATGAGATTATTTATGCTGAACCTGTACCAATGGGAATTATAAGAAACATATCTATAGATGACAGAAAAAGGCTTTTTAAAGAGGCTAAAGAAAACGGCACAAAAATATATTATGAAAACATGAGCACTTTTAATAGAAACAAACATTATAATAATTTTGACAACGATAAAAAGTCGTTTGCTTTTAACGATAATTATGGAAAAATACTAAGACACAACGGTCCATCTGACATAATAGTTTTAAGCACTATAGCCAAAATGAATGACAGCGAAGTAGTTATTGTTTTAAGCTCCGCGCTTATGCCGCTTTTTGCAACAAGTCAAATTTTAAATGTTGAGACTTTATATATGTGCGGTGTATTACTTGTTGTTTCAATACTTTTATCAATACTTATATTCCGTAAAATATCAATACCAATTATGGATATTAACAAAAAAGCCATGCTATTAGCAAATGGAAAATATGATATTAAGTTTAACTCTGGCGGATACAAAGAAATAAAAGAGCTTAGTGACACACTATCTTTCGCGGCGGCTGAGCTTAACAAAACAGATGAGCTTAGACGAGACTTAATGGCTAACATATCTCACGATTTAAGAACACCTCTTACAATGATAAGGGGCTATGCCGAGCTTATGAGAGATATTCCAGGAGAAAACAGCACAGATAATTTACAAATTATAATTGACGAAACAAACCGCCTTTCAAATCTTGTTACTGATATACTTGACATATCACAGTTACAAAGCGGTGTTATAGAGCTAAATAAAACCAATTTTTCTATAACAGAGAGTATAGAAAGTGTTCTTTTAAGATACCGCCATTTAAAAGAGCTTGAAGGATACAATATAATATTTATAAAATATGATGATGTTTATATAAATGCCGATGCTATTAAAATATCACAAGTTTTGTACAATCTTATAAACAACGCAATAAATTATACCGGCGGTGACAAAACTGTTGTTATACGTCAAATTTTAAAAAATGATACTGTACGTATAGAAATTGAGGACACAGGTGACGGCATTGACGATAATGATATTAAATTTATATGGGACAGATATTATAAAGTTGATAAAACTCACAAAAGAGCTGTTTCTGGCACTGGCTTAGGTCTTTCTATAGTTAAAAATATTTTGGAGTTACATGGCTTTAATTATGGCGTTATATCAAGAAAAGGAAAAGGAAGTATATTTTATTTTGAGACAAAAATCGCATAATTTTATTGTAAAAATTTCTGTGTTAGTCATTGTAAGGGGTGTTGGGGACAAAGTCCCCAATGTCTTTGTCCCATGGTGTTACTATTTAATTAGTCCATCTTCCCGTTGCACCACAAGGCATAACAAGCCCTGTACTTTTAACATTAAGACCTATTTCGTCAGCAGAAACACTACCTCCAAATTTAGGTACAAGTGTGCATGAGAGCATATATTTTAAAACAGCCGGCTGTAAACCTGTTGTGTAAGAGCTTATTATATAAAAAAGAGGTGTTTTGTTAAGTACATTAGAGCAAAGTTCTATAAGCTGATAAACTGCTTCTTCTATTTTCCATATTTCGCCTTTTGGTCCTCTTCCGTAACTTGGCGGGTCCATTATAATGGCGTCATAAAAATTCTCACGTCTAATTTCTCTTTCAACAAATTTTACACAGTCATCAACGAGCCAGCGTATAGGCGCGTTTTCAAGTGATGAAGACTTAGCGTTTTCTTTGGCCCAATTAACCATTCCTTTAGACGCGTCAACATGTGTTACTTTAGCCCCTGCTTTAGCCGCCGCTATTGTTGCGCCGCCTGTGTAAGCAAAAAGATTAAGAACTTTTACTTCTTTTTTATTTTCTGTTAAAGGCTTTATTTTATTATATAGCCATTCCCAGTTTACAGCCTGTTCTGGAAAAACGCCTGTGTGTTTAAATTTAAACGGTTTTAAATTAAAAGTAAGCCCCAGACTGTCATAATCAATACTCCACTGTTCCGCAAGCCCAAACGACTCCCATTCTCCGCCTCCTTTATCACTACGGTGATAATGACCATGTATATTTTTCCATTGAGAACGTTCTTTTTTTGTGTTCCATATTACTTGCGGGTCTGGGCGTATAAGCCTGTAATCTCCCCAACGTTCCAATTTTTCCCCCTGTGAACAGTCCAAAACCTCATAACTGTTCCATTTGTCAGCTATCCACATATTAAAATCCTTTCTTTTACACTATTTACGTGTTTTAACATAATACGCCACTTTATAATACTCAATATCATAACCTAATTCTTTAAGTGCCCTTGATATTTTTCGTGGTCCCTTACCCTCTTTAAGCATTTTATTTATTATTTTTTCTGTTTCTGGAGTTATTTTTTCTAATTTTATTTGAGGTTCTTCCTCTTTAATGTCATAATCGGTTTTTATATCAACTGTGTCAAAAGGTATATCATTTATTGTAACTGTGTTTACTATTTCTTTTTTACCGGCTATATCCTCTAAAAGAGGTGATGATGAGTCTATGCTGTAATTTATAACGTCTCTAAATTGGCGAACATTACGCGGATACACAGCGTTAAGAAGTATTTCTTTAACTTTTGGCATAAATTTTACGCTGTATTTTATATTTCGGGTATTCATTACAGTTTGTTCATATTTTTTTACAAAATGGTCAAAAAGCAATTCTTTTTCTTCTATACTTCTTTCTTTTAAAGAAGGCATATACATTTCGTACTGCGCCAAACGCTGATACAATTCAGGCAAAAGCACATCTTTTAAATTTCTTGTTGACGCGGCTATTACTATAACATTTACACTTATATCACTTGTACCGCCTATACGCCTTATTTTACCGCTCTCCATAGCTTTTAACAAAAGATTTTGATAGTTCTCAAGTGTATGCGCTTCATCTAAAAACAGTATTCCTCCATGGGCTTGTTCAAAAAGACCTTTCTTTTTTTTAGAGCCTGTGTAAGCCCCCTCCTCGCTTCCAAATATTTCCATAGCTGCTATATCGGGATTAGTAAATTGAGCACAGTTTATTTCAACAAAAGGCGCATTTTTGGATATAACACCTATTTTTTTTGCATAATTATATATAAGATTGGCAAGCATTGTTTTACCTGTACCACTCTCACCTGTAATTATTGAGTGTCTTGGTCCGCCTATACCCCCTACGGCGCGTTTAGCTTTTTTAAAAACATTGTTAAGCGTTCCGCCGTAATTTACAACAGCATCCATATTTTCTTCTGGTTTTGTAAGAGATAGCTGCATTTCAAGATATATAACTCTTCTGTTAAGTTCTTCTATTTCCTGAACATCTCTAAAAACTGAGTAAGCCCCGCAAAACTCACCATTGCGCTCTATTGGAAAACTGGAGCAGACATATTTTTTTTTGCCCACAAAATGTATTTTTTCACCCAAAACGGCTTTTTTGGTTTTTATAACATTTAAAAGTACAGCGTTTGGATAAAAATCCTCTATTTGTCTTCCTATCATGTTGACAGGTGTTGAATTGCAGTATTCGGCTGATGTTTTATTTACAAAAACAAGTACGCCGTTTTTATCAACAACATTTACTCCTTCGTCTGTATGATTAAGTATATTCTTATATATATCATCATAAATACATTTGTTCAAAACAAACCTCCTTAGTGTTATAGTCTAACAATTACAACATATTTTTGCAACAATAATAACATATTTTATAACGAATTTAAACCTCTTAAATTTAAAATAATAAATTTATGGCTCGTTGTGAGTTTTTTTCACTTCAGCCATAACGCACATCCACAAAATTTTGGCAATAAAAACGCTTTCAATTCTTTAAATAAAAAACATATATTTGTTGTGTAAACATGAACTAAATTAGTCTGCTATTAACTTTTGCACACACTAATAAAAGTTAAAGTTCTTTCGCTTCCTTTCTTTCAATAAAAATACATGTATTTGTTGTGTAAATATGAACTAAATTAGTTCTTCTATTAACTTTTGCACACACTAATAAAAGTTAAAG
>CATJUP010000105.1 GCA_949743655.1 uncultured Eubacteriales bacterium | reverse complement strand
TTAAATATACTTTTTTCAAGCATAACTGAAATATTTTTATCTGTTTTATTCATATCGCATTCTCCTAATATATTTAATCAGCGATAATTATAACTCATAATATAACTAATAACAATAATCAAATTTAAAAAACAATGAATACACTTTTATTTATGTGGAAATAGTATTTTTAAAATCATATTAAGGGGGTACTCATATGGATTTAAAAGGAAGCAAAACAGAAAAAAATCTTTTAGCATCATTCGCTGGCGAAAGTATGGCGCGTAACAGATATGTTATTTATGCCGAGCATGCCAGAGAACAAAATTGCGAGGTAGCGGCTGATGTTTTTATGCAGACAGCCGGAAACGAGTTTGCACACGCAAAAAAAATGTTTCAGTATTTAAAAGGCATTGGAACAACTGAAGAAAATTTAAAAGCTGCTGCCAATGGAGAGCATGAAGAATGGTCTTTGTTATACAAACAAGCCGCTGATGATGCCTATGAAGAAGGTTTTAAAGAAATAGGCGACTTTTTTAAAATGCTTGCTAATGTTGAAAAAGACCACGAAGAACGTTTTTTAGCTATTCAAAAACAGCTTAAAGACAACCAAATGTTTAACGGTAACGATGCTACTGTTTGGGTATGCCGAAACTGTGGATATGTATATGTAGGTGAACAGCCTCCTGAAAACTGTGAATTATGCGGATTTCCAAGAGGATATTTTGAAAGAGAAAAGAAATAAGCTATTTTCATTCCCGCTAATGTCTATATTTTGTACGGCTTAGCGGGAAAACCGTTTGTATGCTTGTAATATTATTATTATACAATACATAAATTATAGTGATAATTATTTTAAAGGGCTGATATTATTTATGAGCAGTTGTTTAAAAAAAATAACCGTTCTATTATTATCTGTTTTATTTTCTGTACATATTGCCACACAAGTTAAAGCTGACGATACAGTTTTGCAGCTCTCATCGCCAAGCGTTATACTTATGGAAGCGTCAACGGGTCAAATACTTTATGAAAAAGAAAGCCACAAACAATTACCGCCAGCGAGCATAACAAAAATAATGACTATATTGCTTATTTATGAAAATCAGGAAGCCGGGAAATTTTCATGGGATGACATGGTAACTGTAAGCGAGCATGCCGCGTCAATGGGAGGAAGTCAAGTTTTTCTTGAACCAAACGAACAACAAAAAGCCTCAGAGCTTACAAAATGTATAGTTATAGCCTCAGCAAATGACGCGGCTGTAACAATGGCAGAATTTATAGGCGGCAGTGAAGAGGGTTTTGTTAAAATGATGAATGACAAAGCCAAATCTTTGGGAATGAATGACACAGTTTTTGTAAACGCCTGTGGTCTTGATACAAACGGTCATGTCTCAAGCGCTCATGACATTGCCATTATGAGTAAAGAGCTTATAACGCGTTTTCCACAAGTGCGCGAATATACAACAACATGGATGGACACAATCACTCATAAAACAAAAAAAGGCGAAACTGAGTTTGGACTTACAAACACAAACAAATTAGTTAAATGGTATAATGGAACAACAGGTCTTAAAACAGGCTCTACAGGTCTTGCCAAATATTGTTTAAGCGCTACCGCCGAGAGAAATGATATGGAATTAATAGCGGTTATAATGTCAGCGCCAGATAATAAATCAAGATTTCAAGAGGCTATGAAATTGCTTGACTATGGTTTTGGAAATTATGAACTTATAAAACTATGCGATAAAAATTCTGTTTGCGGAAACGTACCAGTAATTAAAGGCGGCGCCGAGTTTGTTGAAACAATAACTGCTAATGACGTATCGGCACTAATTAAAAAAGGTGAAAACAAAAATATAACACAACAAAAACAGCTTTATGAAAGTTTAAAAGCGCCTTTTAACGCTGGTGAAAAAGCTGGAGAAATTGTTTTTATTTCTCCAGAAGGAAAAGAAATTGGAAAAACTGATATTGTATCGGCACAGGGAGTAGACAAAGCCACAATAAGCGATAATTTTAACAAAACGCTTAAAAAATGGATAGAGTAAATAAATAACTTTAATGTTTTTAACATATATAAAAATATTCGTAACCGTTGGCGAATTAATTCGCCTGTATTAATTGGGAACTCACTTTCCCAATTAATACAAGAGTAAATCTCCCGCCTAAAAGCGGGAGATTTACTCTAACGGTTAAATTTTTCTATTCCATTTTGATAAGCACAATAAACAAACCATTAAATTGTATAGTAATTTAATATATCAGCAAACACCTTGTGCAATCATAGCCTCAGCTACTTTACGGAAACCAGCTATATTAGCACCTACAACAAAATTACCCTCACAGCCAAACTCTTTAGCCGCTGAAGCCATATTGTCGTATATTCCTTCCATAATACCTTTAAGTTTAGCGTCAACCTCATCAAATGTCCAGCTAAGTCTTTCGCTGTTTTGGCTCATCTCAAGAGCTGATGTAGCAACACCACCAGCATTAGCTGCTTTAGCAGGAGCAAAAAGAACACCGCCTTTAATAAATACGTCTATAGCCTCAAGTGTTGAAGGCATATTTGCGCCCTCTCCTACAGCGTAGCAGCCGTTAGCAACAAGTGTTTTAGCATCTTGCTCGTTAAGTTCATTTTGTGTAGCACAAGGAAGAGCTATATCACATTTAACTGTCCAAACACCTTTACCCTCATGGTACTCAGCATCTGGATGTTTAGCTATATAATCTTTGCAACGACCTCTCTTAACCTCTTTAATCTCACGCATAGCGTCAAGGTCAATACCGTTTTTGTCATAAATCCAGCCTGTAGAATCACTCATTGTAACAACTTTAGCGCCGTACTGTTGTGCTTTTTGGCAAGCGTAAATAGCTACGTTTCCAGAACCAGAAATAACTACAGTCTGTCCCTCAAGACTCTTCCCTGCGGCTTTAAGCATAGCATTTGTAAGATATATAAGACCATATCCTGTAGCCTCTGTACGAGCAAGAGAACCGCCAAATGTAAGTCCTTTACCTGTAAGAACACCCTCGTAAAGAGATGTTATTCTTTTGTACTGACCATATAAATACCCAACTTCACGTCCCCCTACACCAATATCACCTGCTGGAACGTCTGTATCCTGACCTATATGTCTGTAAAGCTCTGTCATAAAACTTTGGCAGAAAGCCATAATTTCTCTATCGCTTTTACCCTTAGGGTCAAAATCGGAACCGCCTTTTCCGCCGCCAATAGGAAGTGTTGTAAGAGAATTTTTAAAAATCTGTTCAAATCCAAGAAACTTGATTATTCCTAAATTTACTGAAGGATGAAATCTAAGTCCGCCCTTATAAGGTCCTATTGCGCTGTTAAACTGAACTCTAAATCCTCTGTTTACTTGTATATTTCCATTGTCGTCAACCCAAGGTACACGAAACATAATTTGTCTTTCAGGTTCTGTTATTCTTTCAAGTATAGCATTTTTTTCATATTTATCATCTTTATCAAGCAAAGGTTTTAAAGAATTAAGAACCTCTGTCGCGGCCTGTATAAATTCTGGCTGCGCCTCATTTTTAGCTTTTAAATTTTCAAGCACTCTGTCTACATAAGACATATTAAAATCCTCCTTATATATCAAATTAATTATTCATCTTAACATCAGATAAATTATAAGCACTTTTTTTTTAAATAACAATAGTTTTTTTGCAAAAACATAAAATTTCTGATATATTTTACATATAAAAATTTATATTTAGTAATTATATTGTAAATTTATAACCTTATTTTCACATATCTTATTTTTACATAAGATATTAAAGGAGCACCAATATGGAACAAAATTATTACTCTTTAAGTGAGTTTTTAAAAAATAAATTTGGCAAAAAAACTGTCAAACTTTCTATAGACGGAGGCTTTACATGCCCAAACCGTGACGGTACTTTAAGCAGTAAGGGCTGTATATTCTGCAGCGAAAAAGGAAGCGGTGATTTTGCTGGAAACAGAAATGAAAGCATATCAAAACAAATTGAAAATCAAAAAAAACTTATTTCTAAAAAATGGAATGATAATTATTACATAGCGTATTTTCAGGCGTTTACAAATACTTACGCAGATGTTGATGTATTAAAAAACAAATATAATGAGGCACTCTCACAGCCTGATATAAAAGGGCTTGCTATAGCTACACGACCAGACTGTTTAAATAAAGAAATTGCAGAAATTATATACGATATATCAAAAAACACATATGTATGGGTAGAATTAGGACTTCAAACCTCAAATGAGAATACAGCTAAGTTTATAAACAGAGGATATACAAATACCATATTTGAAAACGCTGTTAAACTGCTCAAAAGCTATAATATAGACGTTGTTTGCCACATAATACTTGGTATTTGCGGCGAAACTAAATCCGACATGCTTAATTCGGTAAAATACGCTTGCTCTCAAAATATTGATGGTATAAAAATTCAAATGCTAAACATTATTGAGGGTACAGAACTTGCCGAAATATATAAAAAAGAGCCTTTTCCGCTGCTCTCATTTGAGGAGTACACAAGTTTAGTGGCAAATATAATAGGATACATACCAAAAAATATAGTTATACATCGCCTTACTGGTGACGGCGATAAAAATATTGTTATAGAGCCAAAATGGATATTTAAAAAAAGAGCCGTTTTAAACACAATATTAAAAAATATGAGAGAAAACGGTATAACACAGGGTATATATTTATAAAAATATTGAGAATGCCCCAAAAATATTATATAATATTTTTTACATATATGTGTCACTAAACGCATTTGTCCGCTGGTATTTTGGTTAAAAAATACGGATTGTTTTTACATATACAAAAAGGAGGGTTTTGTCCATTGAATGATGAAAATAAATTAGCCGAAAATAAGTTAGTTATATTATATATTTTAGTAAAAATGGGCATATCACTCACAAACAGCGATATATACCAGTTTGTTGTTGAAAGAAACATTATGGATTATATAAATTTGCAGCAATGCCTTACAGAACTTACAAACGCCGAGTATATAAAACCCATATCTGACGAGGGAACTACTCATTACAAAATTACTGATGACGGCTCTAACGCACTTAATTTTTTTCAAAACCGCATTTCTGATTGGCTCTTAAGTGCCGCTAATGAGTATATACTTAATAACCGCAAAAAAATAAAACGTGAGTATGATGCTTTCGCCAATTATTTTCCAGAAATAGACGGCGAATATCTTGTTAAATGTGAGTTATGTGGTATTGATGGAAAAAGAGTTATGAGTATTGATATTATTGTGCATACAAAAGAACAGGCACTATGTATATGCGAAAACTGGAAAAACAACTCAAACTCGATACGAAACACAATACTTTCCGCTATAATTGATTAAAGGAGGTATTATTATTTGGACAGAAAAGAAATAACAACAAAACAAGATTTAATCAGTATAATAAACATATTTGAAAGAGCTAATATAAAATATTGGGTTGACGGCGGCTGGGGTGTTGACATATTAGCTGGAAAACAAACAAGACCACATCGAGATATTGATATAAATTTTGACGCTCAGCATACAGAAAAATTGCTAAACATACTTTTTGAATATGGATACAAAATAGATACTGATTGGAAACCTGTTAGAATTGAGTTATACAGTGAAATATACGGATATTTGGACATACATCCATTTGTTTTAAATTATGACGGAACATCAAAACAAGCCAATTTAGAAGGCGGCTGGTATGAGTTTGACAGTGATTTTTTTGACAGCGTTGTTTTTGAAGGAAAAGTAATTCCATGTATATCATTAAAGGGTCAAAAGATTTTTCATTCAGGCTATGAGTTAAGGGACAAAGATAAACATGACATTTCAATTTTAGAAAACATATCAAAATAAATGACTTTAAATATATAAAGTTTCATTTTAAAAATTCTTTCTCTTAATTTCTTTAAAGAACTAAATAAGATTTTGAGGCAGTCGCCACAGCGACTGCCTTTTGTATTAATTTAACATATAATTTAAATTACAATATTTTTTCTATCTCATCCAAAAGCTCCTGTCGCCCTGTTTTTTCTTGACCCGAAAAAGGTATTATAATATCATTCTTATCTGTATTTAAAGTGTTTTTTATAATTGATACTTGTTTTTGTATTTGGCTTTTTTTAATTTTATCCAGTTTTGTAGCGGCTATTATTATTTTATACCAATAATGTTTAAGCCAATTATACATAACTTTATCATTTTCACCAGGCTGATGACGTATGTCAACAAGCAATACAACGCCTCTAAGTTCTTCTCTTTTCTGCATATATTCCTCTGTCATACGACTCCAACGCTCTATTTCAGTTTTAGGCGCTTTAGCATATCCATATCCCGGCACATCAACAATATAAAACAAATCATTTATGTCATAAAAATTTATAGTTCTTGTTTTTCCTGGCTGAGAGCTTGTTCTAGCTAATTTATTTCTTAAAGTTAGCGCATTTATAAGTGTAGATTTACCTACATTTGATTTGCCTACAAATGCTATTTCTGGCTTTTGGTCTTTTGGATACTGCTCAAAATTTACGCCTACACACTTTAGAGCCGCTTTTTTTACTTCCATACTCTTTCTCCTTCTAATATAGCGTTATTAATAACATCATCTATATGAGAAACACATATAAATTTAATTCCATTTTTAACGCTTTTAGGTATTTCATCAATCTGAGGCAAATTTTCTTTTGGTATAAGCACTGTATCAATATTGGCTTGTTTAGCCGCTATAACTTTTTCTTTAAGCCCGCCTATAGGAAGTACACGCCCTGTTATTGTTATTTCACCTGTCATTGCAACATTATTTTTAACTGGAGTTTTTAAAAGCGCCGACAGTACTGCTGTAGCCATTGTTATACCAGCTGACGGTCCATCTTTTGGCACAGCTCCTTCTGGTATGTGTATATGTATATCTGTGTTTTTATAAAAATCACTCTCAATTTTAAATCTGTCACTATTAGAGCGTATATATGATATTCCCGCTTTAGCTGACTCTTTCATTACATCACCCATGTTACCAGTAAGCTCTATTTTGCCGCTTCCCTTCATTATATTAGCTTCAATTTCAAGAGTATCACCGCCAACGCTTGTCCACGCCAATCCCCTTGCCACACCAACAAGCGGTTCTTTATTAGCTTTAATACGGCTAAATTTTTCGGGACCTATAAATTTACTTATATTTCTGTCATATACCATAATTCTTTTTTTTCTTTTAGACAAAATATCAACAACGGCTTTTCTGCAAATTTCGCTTATTGTCCTTTCAAGCTGCCTTACTCCTGCCTCTCTTGTATATAACTCTATTATTTTATCAATAGCGTTCTCACTTATAAAAAGCTGGCTTTTATCAAGCCCTGCCGCCTCAAGCTGTTTTGGATAAAGATATTTAACGGCTATATTTTTCTTTTCCTCTGGCATATATCCCGAAAGCTGTATTATTTCCATTCTGTCTTTTAAAGGCACTGGTATTTTGTTTATGTCATTTGCTGTGCATATAAAAAGCACGTCCGAAAGGTCATAAGGCATATCAATATAATGGTCTACAAAAGTATTGTTTTGCTCAGGGTCAAGCACTTCCAAAAGCGCCGAAGACGGGTCGCCATTAAATGATGTTCCTAATTTGTCAACCTCATCAAGAAGTATAAGTGGGTTTGTTGTTTTAGCATCTTTCATAGCGCTTAATATTCTACCCCACATAGCTCCTACATATGTTCTTCTATGCCCTCTTATTTCAGATTCATCTTTAACACCGCCAAGAGACATTCTAACATATTTTCTTCCTGTGGCTCTTGCTATTGACTTAGCTATAGAAGTGTTTCCAACTCCTGGAGGACCAACAAGACATATTATTGACGCGTTTGGTTTTTTAGAATTAATTTTAACCGCTATAAACTGCAATATTCTTTCTTTAACGCTTTTAAGCCCATAATGGTCCTCGTCCAATATTTTTTTAGCCAATTTTATGTCTTTATTTTCTTCGGTTTTCTCATTCCACGGAAGTTTTAAAATACAGTCAATATATGTTCTTGCCAAATTAAATTCCGGTGACGACACAGGTATTTTTACCATTCTCTCACATTCGTCAATAACAGTTTTATAAGCATATTCTGGCAATTTTTTATCATTAGCTCTTTTTATAAAATCCTCTTTTATTCCTTTAACACCGTCTTTGTCGCCTAATTTATCGCCTATTATTTTAAACTGCTCTCTTAAATAATATTCCTTTTGTGTATCATCCAAATTAGATTTCACTTTTTGTGCAATTTCATTTTTAATGTTAAGTATTTCTATTTCACTAATCAATGTTTCTACAACAATATTCAATCGCTCTAAAGGTTGTATTGTGCTAAGCAGTTTAATTTTTAGAGCGTTATTTACGTTTATTCCGGCTGATATTACATCGGCAAGTTTACCAGGTGTTTTGGCTGAAACAAGTGTGAGCATTACATCATTATTTGGATTTGAGCTATTTGCTTTTGTATATTTTTCAAACTCCTCGCTTGCAAGCCTCATAAGCGCTTTAGCTGTTACACTATTTACATTACTATCATCAAAGTTATTATCGTTATTGTCTTCATATATGTTTTCAGCGTCAGCTTTAAAATATCCATTTTCTTTAACAATATTTTTTGCATAAGCTCTATTAATACCCTCAACTATTATATGAGTAATATTTACAGGCAATTTAAGCACTTGTTTTATTTTGCACACAACACCTATGCCCAAAAATCCATCAATATTTGGTTCTTCCTCATCAGCATTTATCTGAGGCACGGCAAAAATCATATCTTCATTGTCATGCGCTGCGTCAATAGCATTTATTGATATTTCACGCGCTATAGGAAAACTTATAACCATATCAGGAAAAACCGTAACCCCTTTTAAAGGCAGTATTGGCATATTTTTTAAATCCATTAATAAATCACCTCAAAACATTGTAATTGTTTTATTATACACTAAAACACATAACATAAGCAAGCAATGTATATTACAGTGAGAGTATTCAAACAAGCAGTTGTATAATTGTTTTATATTTTTACCACTTTTTAAAAAGCGGATTAAAAACTTTAATTAATAGAAGCATAAACAAATATATACTACAAATAAA
This sequence comes from uncultured Eubacteriales bacterium, assembly GCA_949743655.1. Lineage (GTDB taxonomy): Bacteria > Bacillota > Clostridia > Lachnospirales > Anaerotignaceae > Neoanaerotignum_A. Next base: position 20,998 of record CATJUP010000105.1, on the reverse strand, counting down.
TATAAACAGTAATATGGTGGGCATAACAGCTATTTTATCCGTAAGCAAAATTGTTAATATGTATATAAGCTAAGTATGTAAGAAAAGGAATATAATTTTATTTTCTATATTTTTGGAAAGGCTTAGTTTTAAATAAATACTACATTATATTATTGTTTTAAAAACAAATTACCCGCCTTTATTTTAAAAAGTCGGGTAATTTAATAACATTTATGATATTTTACTGTGGTTTTCATTTTTTAGAGGCATATGTTTATCTCTTAACACATATTCGGCGTCAGCTATGCCTCTTACACAGTCTGGTGTAATAATACATTTTTCAATATTTCTGTTGCTTGGAACCTCATACATTATTTTATTTATAAAGTCCTCAACAATAGCTCTTATTCCCCTTGCGCCAGTTCCTCTTTCAACCGCCAATTTAGCTATTTCTTTAAGCGCGTCATCTCTAAACTCAAGTTTTACGCCATCAAGCTCAAATAAATACTCGTATTGTTTTGTAATAGCGTTTTTAGGCTCTTTTAAAATTTTGACAAGGTCGTCCTCACTTAAAGAATTAAGTGATACAACAACTGGTAACCTTCCCACAAACTCGGCTATAAGACCATACTTTATAAGGTCTTGAGGCTGTACATCACTTAATAATTTATCAGAAGACTTGTCTTTTTTACTTTGTACTTTAGCGCCAAAGCCTATTACTTTTTCGCCTATACGGTTTTCTACTATTTTTTCAAGTCCTCCAAAAGCTCCTCCGCATATAAACAATATATTTGTTGTGTCAATAGGTATAAGCTCTTGATGAGGGTGTTTTCTTCCACCTTGAGGCGGCACTGATGCCACTGTACCCTCAAGTATTTTAAGTAATGCCTGTTGTACACCCTCACCGCTTACATCTCTGGTTATAGACACATTCTCGCTTTTTTTGGTTATTTTGTCTATCTCATCAATATATATAATACCTTTTTCAGCTCTTTCCACATCATAGTCTGCCGCCTGTATGAGTTTAAGAAGTATGTTCTCAACATCCTCTCCAACATATCCAGCCTCAGTAAGTGTAGTAGCATCGGCTATAGCAAAAGGAACATCCAAAAGTCTTGCCAATGTTTGGGCTAAAAGCGTTTTTCCAACTCCTGTAGGACCTAAAATAAGTATATTGCTTTTTTGAAGTTCTACATCATTAACTTTATTTCCTTCCCAAACCCTTTTATAATGATTATACACAGCTACTGCCAAAGCTCTTTTAGCATTATCCTGACCAATTACATACTCGTCAAGAATTTTTTTAATTTCTTTAGGTTTAGGCAAAGAGCCATCAGAAACAACAGAAGGACCAGAATGATTAATATTTGTATAATAATCATTTCTTACCATATTAGCGCAAGTTTCCACACACTCATCGCATATATAAGCGTTTGGACCGGCTATGAGTTTTTTTGTCTGTTCCTGAGGTTTACCGCAAAAAGAACATTTTAATTGTTTTTTATCTTCCATTTTGACCGTTGTGTCCCTTCCTTTCCCATTAAACCGGTTTGGTAATAACAGCGTCAATCAAACCATATTCTTTGGCTTCTTGGGCTGTCATAAAATTATCACGGTCAGTATCTTTTTCAATTTGCTCATAAGGTTTTCCTGTATTGGCAGCCAAAATCTCATTGAGTCTTTTTTTAGTTCTAAGTATATTTTCAGCGACTATGCTTATCTCTGTCGCCTGTCCCCTTGCCCCGCCAGAAGGCTGGTGTATCATGATTTCGGCATTAGGTAAAGCGTATCTTTTGCCCTTAGCGCCTCCCGAAAGCAAAAATGCTCCCATACTTGCCGCTAAGCCTACGCATATTGTAGATACGTCAGGGTTTATATACTGCATGGTGTCATAATTAGCAAATCCAAACGTAACCTAGCCGCCTGGGCTATTTATGTATAAATTTATGTCCTTATCCGGGTCCTCTGCGGCAAGAAACAACAACTGTGCCACAACAAGACTTGCGGTTGTGTCGTTTACCTCTTCACCTAAAAATATAATTCTGTCTTTAAGCAGTCTTGAAAATATGTCATAAGACCTTTCTCCTCTGCTTGTTTGTTCCACAACATATGGTATAAGACTCATATTTTATTTCCTCCTAACTTTAAGGACATAACAGTCAAATAATTACTCTGCTTTTGGTTCTACCTCAACCGCTGAGTTTTCTAATATTTCTACCGCTTTTCTTACAGAAATATCTTCTTTTATATTTTTTCTGTCATCCTCTTTAAATATTTCAAGAGCTTTTTCTTTCTCCACGCCATAAGAAGCAGCTATTTTGCCAATTTGTTCATCAATTTCCTCTTCTGTAACATTTATATTTTCCTCTTTAGCCACTTGTTCAAGCACAAGTCTTGCTTTAACGCTTTTTACAGCAGGTTCACGGAATGTAGCTCTTAAACTTTCAATCGTACTTCCAAGGTATTTGCAGTAGTCCTCAACAGATATGCCGCGCGATGATATATTGTTTTCAAACTCACCCACAAGCTGGTCAATTTTATTTTCATACATAACCTCTGGAATATCCATTTCGGCATTTTCAACAACTTTGTCAACTATTCTGTCACTTCTTACTTGTTTAGCATTAGCCTCGGCAGTCTCTTTAAGTTTACCCTCTATATTAGCTTTATATTCATCAAGAGTCTCAAATTCTGAAACATCTTGAGCAAACTCATCATTAAGCTCTGGAAGCTCTTTAACATTTATGCCTTTAAGTTCTACAGCAAACACAGCCGCTTTGCCTTTAAGCTCTTCTGCATTGTAGTTTTCTGGGAATGTAACATTTACATCAAATTTATCGCCTATGCTATGACCCACAATTTGGTCCTCAAAATTATCAATAAATGTGTGAGAGCCAAGAGTAAGGTCATAATTATCACTCTTTCCACCGTCAAAATGGTTACCGTCAACAGAACCATCAAAACTTATATTCACTATATCACCATTTTGAGCCGCTCTATCGTCAACAGCTACAAGCCTTGAGTTTTGCTCTTGAAGTCTTTTAAGCTCGTTTTCAACGCCGTTTTCTGGTATATTTGTCTCTACTTTCTCATACTCAACACCTTTGTACTGACCAAGTTTAACCTCAGGTTTAACAGTTACCTCAACCTCAAATTTAATACCCTCTTTTTTATCAATAACAGGCGCGTCTATAGTAGGTCTTGATACAACATCAATCCCAAGCTCTTTAACAGCAATTTCGTATTCTGTGTTAAGTACAAAATTTACAGCGTCATCATAAAATACCTCTGGACCATATACAGACTCAATAAGTTTACGAGGCGCTTTACCTTTTCTAAAACCTTGAATAGCTATTTTGTCTTTGTTCTTTTTATAAGCGTATACCATGCCCTCTTCAAGTTTTTCAGGGCTTGCGTCAAAAGTAAACTTTACTATATTTTTTTCTTTACTTACTAATTTTGCGTTCATGTTTTTCAGTTCCTCCTAAAAGTTTGTTATTGATATTCATCTCACCAAAAATGTTTTCATCAAATAATCCTACCCAATTTATTACAAAACTAAGCTACATTATAACATATCAAATATATAAAATCCAGAAAAAAATATCAATATTATAATATTTCAATTACGGTATCGACTATAAAAGCGTTAGTGTTTTTTTCTATAAAATTTATAACATTATCAATTATAGAGTTAGCATGGCAAGTTTTGTTAGTTACGCACGCAAAACCAATAACTATTGACTTGTGGACATCTTGATTTTCAATTTCAGCTATAGATATATTAAATTTATGTTTGGCTTTTTCGGTTATACTTTTAACAATAGTACGTTTTTCTTTTAAAGACGACACCCAATTAGCCTCAATATATACTTTGCAAGTTCCTATAATCATAAAATCACCTACTATTTTTTAATGTCACCAAAACTATTTCTGGTCTGTTAAAAAATCTAAAAGGAAAAACACTGTTTCCCAAACCACGGCTTACAACCATATTTGTGTTTTTTTCTTTATAAACGCCGCTTGTATATTTTGGCAAAATGCCTTGGTCTGGCGCAAACAATCCGCCTATAAAAGGAAGCCTTATTTGTCCGCCATGAGCGTGACCGCTAAAAACTAAATCACAGCCGCTTTCAGCATACATACTCAAAAGCTGTGGTCTATGTGAAAGTAAAATATTAAAATCCGAGCTTTTAACTTCACATTTTAAAAATTCATCTGGTCGTTCAATTAATTTAATATATGGGTCTGTAATACCTATAATTTTTAATCCATTGTCGATATACACACTTGTGTTGTTAAGCACCACAGCACCGCTTTTTGTCAAATCCTCTGTTAATTTTTTGTATCCTCCCAAAACACCCTCATGATTTCCACAAACATAATATGTTGGGCATATGTTGCTTGCTTCTTTTACAAAATTAAGAGCACAATACACATTTGTTTTGTGACAGTCCACAATGTCGCCTGTTATTACTATAATGTTAGGTTCAAGTTTTTTTATTCTTTTTATAAGCCTTTTATTTTTATGTCCAAACTCAGTATTATGTAAATCCGATATATGCACTATATTAAAATTGTTATTTTTAATTTTACTGCTTTCAATACAATATTTTGAGACAGTAATACATTTGTTTTCAAACAATATAAAAAAATATGTCATCACTGCCAATATCACAGTTTTTAAAACATTTTTGTTAATCAAAATATATCACATCCTTAAATTTAAGTTGCTTACTTAATTAAATTAGTTTTGTATTATAATCATATATTACATAATTTTTATATTATATAATAAAAATATATTATACAACAGCCTATTATTTGCTTATTAATAAATTTGTCAATTATATTTTATCACATTAAAGTATTATAGTTAAAATATATATTATTATTAATTAATAAGTATTTATTATTTTGAGCATTTTAACAATAATATTGTTTACAAAAATGTAAAATATTAGTATAATTGAGTTATATTAATATTTGATTAAAAAATTTTTTAAGGAGGGATTTATTTGATTTCACTTGAGACACTTCAAGATGCGCAAAAAACACTTAAAGGCGTAGCAAGGCTCACGCCACTTTTTTCAGCATCAAACATTGGCGAAGGTGTTTATGTTAAAGCTGAAAATCTTCAGCTTACAGGCTCTTTTAAATTAAGAGGCGCTTACTACAAAATAAGCCGCCTTACTCCTGAAGAGAAAAAAAGAGGCATTATAGCAAGCTCAGCCGGAAATCATGCTCAAGGCGTCGCTCTTTCAGCTACAAAAAGCGGAATAAAATCAACAATATGTATACCTGCTGGTGCACCTTTAGCCAAAATTGAGGCTACAAAAAAATATGGAGCTGATGTAGTGCTTGTTCCTGGTGTTTTTGATGATGCTTATAATAAAGCGTTAGAGCTTTCAAAAGAACATGGATATACATTTGTTCATCCATTTAATGACGAATATGTAATATCTGGTCAAGGCACAATAGGGCTTGAAATCATTGAACAGCTGCCTGATGTTGATACAGTTATAGTACCTGTAGGCGGCGGCGGGCTTATAAGCGGCATAGCTTACGCAATAAAATCCCTCAAACCTCAATGCAAAGTAATAGGTGTTCAAGCCGAAAACGCACCAAGTATGTATGTTTCAATCAAAAACGGAACTCCTACCGAAGTTACACCTACAACCACAATAGCTGACGGAATAATTGTTAAAAAGCCAGGAGACATAACTTTTGAAATGTGCAGTAAATATGTAGATGAAATCGTAACAGTAAACGAGGATGAAATATCAGCCGCTGTTTTAAAACTTTTAGAAACACAAAAACTTGTGGCTGAAGGCTCAGGAGCGGCGCCTGTAGCGGCTGTAATGTTTGGCAAAGTTCCTTCTGACACAAACAAAAAAACTGTCTGTGTCGTATCAGGCGGAAATCTCGACATGGCTATATTATCAAGAGTAATAAATAAAGGACTCTCAGAATCTGGAAGAATGTGCAGTATATCAACAAGAGTAGTTGATAAACCTGGTCATCTTATGAACCTTTTAAATGTTATTTCTCAAAGCGGCGCTAATATAGTTAGTATAAACCACTCAAGAGAGGCTAAACTTTCTAATGTTACAAACTGTGTTGTAAATATGCTGCTTGAAACCAAAAATGTAGAGCATATATCCGATATAGAAAACGCTCTCAAGTCCAAAGGATATGAAATTATTTAATTAACTGAGTAACCCCTTACTTATTAGACAGTATAAACTTACTATACAGGCGTTATAAAATGCCCTTTAAAACACTAAAGAGTTCTTATGATTATTTTAATTTAAAATAGTTTTAGAATTTAATTGGCGTAAATTAATAAGTTAAATAGTATAAAGGTCTAAAAGTTTAAAGTAAAGGAGATAGGTTATGGAAACTAATAAAAAAATAAAAATAGGTCTTTTACCATGTCTTATAATAGCAATAATATTAGGTATAATAGTAGGCAGTATAGCAAAATCACTTGATTTACCTGTTATAGTAAGATTAGGCGCTACTTTTAATGGTATTTTTGGTAATTTCCTCAATTTTTGTATACCACTTATAATAATAGGCTTTGTTGTTCCAGGTATAGCAGATTTAGGAGAAGGCGCTGGAAAAACTTTGTTTATTACAGCTTTAGCAGCTTATGTATCAACAATATTTGCTGGCTCTTTTGCTTTTGTAGTAGACACAACTATATTCCCTTCTTTTCTTAAAGTTGGTTCAATAGTTTTAGAAAATGCTACCAATGCTGAAGAAACAATGCTCTCCAGTCTTTTTACAATAGAAATGCCTGTTATAATGGGCGTTATGAGCGCTTTAATTATATCATTTATAATGGGTCTTGGTATTTCAGTTACAAAAAACCAACCTCTTAAAGATGTATTTAACGGATTTCAAGAAATAATTGTAAAACTCGTTTCAAATATTATAATACCTTTACTTCCTGTACATGTTTATGGTATATTCGCTAATATGACATATGCCGGAACAGTTATGGAAATAATGACAGTATTTATAAAAGTATTTGCTATAATTATAATAATGCACTTAATTATAATAATAATTCAGTACAGTGTGGCAGGAACATTTGCTAAAAAGAACCCTATATCTCTTATAAAAAATATGATACCGGCGTATTTTACAGCTATAGGCACACAGTCGTCAGCGGCTACTATACCAGTAACTGTAGAATCCACTAAAAAGAATGGCGTAAGTGATATGATAGCCGAGTTTGTGTGTCCTTTATGTGCCACAATACATCTTTCAGGTTCAACAATAACACTTACAAGCTGCTCTATAGCAATTATGATGCTTAACGGCATAGAAGTATCATTTGTTAAAATGTTTCCATTTATACTTATGCTTGGCGTAACAATGGTAGCCGCTCCTGGCGTTCCTGGCGGTGCTGTTATGGCGGCTTTAGGAATACTTGAATCTATGCTTGGCTTTAACGAATCAATGCTTGCTCTTATGATTGCTCTTTATATTGCCCAAGATAGTTTTGGCACAGCCTGCAATGTAACTGGCGATGGTGCTATAGCTGTATTTATGGACGCTATAACTGGTAGTAAAAAAAATCTGAAAGAATAAAGCAAAACAAATATTAATTTTATTATCACAAAAACCGCGGTTTGACCGCGGTTTTTGATTTTAAATAATTTATAAACTGCCCATATCGCCTGTAAGCATTCTTGATGACTCTGCGTCAATACCTATATTGCGGTATCTTGGCATACCTGTTCCTGCTGGTATAAGTTTACCCAATATAACATTTTCTTTAAGACCTATAAGTGGGTCAACTTTGCCCTTAATAGCTGCCTCGGTAAGAACTCTTGTAGTCTCTTGGAATGATGCCGCCGAAAGGAATGAGTCAGTAGCCAATGACGCTTTTGTAATACCCAGCAAAACTCTATTTCCTTTAGCTGGTTCAAGTCCTTGTTTTTCTGCCTCAGCATTGGCATTTTCAAAATTAAGCCAATCCACAAGACTTCCTGGAAGGAACTCCGTATCACCGTTATCTTCAATTTTTACACGTTTAAGCATTTGGCGCACAATAACCTCTATATGCTTGTCGTTTATCTCAACACCCTGAAGACGATAAACTCTTTGCACTTCTTGTATCATATAATCCTGAACGCCTCTTATGCCTTTTATTTTAAGAATATCATGCGGATTAATACTTCCCTCTGTTATCTCATCTCCAGCCTCTATATAATCGCCGTCAAACACTTTCATACGTGAGCCATAAGGTATAAGATAATCCTTTGTCTCTCCAGTCTCATTATTCGTTATTGTTACCTCGCGTTTTTTCTTTGTGTCAGTATAAGATACAGTACCAGCAAACTCTGATATTATAGCAAGACCTTTAGGTTTTCTTGCCTCAAAAAGCTCCTCAACACGAGGAAGACCTTGAGTTATATCATCTCCAGCTATACCACCTGTATGGAAAGTACGCATTGTAAGCTGTGTTCCCGGCTCGCCTATAGATTGTGCGGCTATTATACCTACTGACTCACCTATTCTTACAGTACGTCCGCTTGCCATATTAGCGCCGTAACATTTAGCACATATACCCACTGTAGAACGGCATGTAAGCACAGTACGTATTAATACTTTTTTAACACCGGCTTTTTCTACTTTTTCAGCCATATCCATAGTAATTTGAGTATCTGCTGGAACAATAACCTCGCCAGTATTAGGGTCTTTTATTTCTTCAACACACCAACGTCCTCTTATTCTATCCTGAAGACTTTCTATAAGCTCGTTTCCGTCATAAAACGCCGATACCCAAAGACCAGGCGTCTCATCACCTTCATGCGCACAATCCCACTCACGTATTATAATATCTTGTGAAACGTCAACAAGTCTTCTTGTAAGGTATCCTGAGTCAGCCGTTCTAAGTGCTGTATCTGTAAGACCTTTTCTTGCTCCATGCGCCGATATAAAATACTCAAGAACTGAAAGACCCTCTCTAAAGTTTGATTTTATAGGCAATTCTATAATACCGCCAGAAGTATTAGCCATAAGTCCACGCATACCGGCAAGCTGTTTAATCTGCGCATTAGAACCACGGGCACCGGAATTAGCCATCATATATATATTGTTGTATTTTCCAAGACCCGCCAAAAGAGCCTCTGTAATTTTGTCATTAGCTATATTCCATGCCTCAATTACTTTATTGTGGCGCTCCTCATCAGTCATAAGTCCGCGTCTAAATTTTTTTGTTATAACATCAACAGCCTCATCAGCCTCAGCTAAAAAGTCCTTTTTCTTTTGAGGTATAACCATATCTGATACCGAAACTGTAAGAGCGCCTCTTGTAGAGAATTTATATCCAAGTGATTTTATTTTGTCTATAACCACAGCCGTTTGTGTTGAGCCGCATTTATTTATACAACGATTTATAATTTTAGCTATAGCTTTTTTATCACAAAGGAAATCTATTTCGTATCTAAATTTCTCATAATCGTTTGTTCTATCAACATAACCTAAATTTTGAGGTATAGCCTCGTTAAATATTATACAGCCAACTGTTGTCTCAACCATTCGGCTTTCTTTTACACCGTCAAACTCAAGTGTACGCCTTACGTTTATAAGCTCTTGAAGTTTTATCTCGTTATTGTCATAAGCTAATATAGCCTCAAGCTCATCTTTAAAATTACGTTTTATAATATCACCGGCGTGTTTAACAACATTTCCATTCTCATCTGTTATATCATTTTCATACTTTTCATTAAAGTCGTCACGTCTTAATGTAAGATAGTACATACCAAGTATCATATCCTGTGTAGGCACTGTTACAGGCGCTCCGTCTGAAGGTTTTAAAAGATTGTTAGGAGAAAGCATTAAAAATCTGCATTCAGCCTGTGCCTCTACAGAAAGAGGTACATGCACAGCCATTTGGTCGCCGTCAAAATCGGCATTGTATGCCGTACACACAAGCGGATGAAGTTTTATAGCGCGTCCCTCAACAAGTACAGGCTCAAACGCTTGTATTCCAAGCCTATGAAGTGTAGGGGCACGGTTAAGCATAACTGGATGCTCTTTTATAACACTTTCAAGCACGTCCCAAACCTCTGTTTGAAGTCTTTCAACCATACGCTTAGCCGATTTTATATTATGCGCTATTCCATCTTCAACTAACTTTTTCATAACAAAAGGTTTAAAAAGCTCTATAGCCATTTCTTTAGGAAGACCACATTGGTATATTTTAAGGTCTGGTCCAACTACTATAACCGAACGACCCGAATAGTCAACACGCTTACCAAGAAGATTTTGTCTAAAACGTCCTTGCTTGCCTTTAAGCAAATCCGAAAGTGATTTAAGAGCACGGTTTCCAGGTCCTGTAACAGGTCTTCCTCTTCTTCCATTATCTATAAGCGCGTCAACAGCCTCCTGAAGCATTCTTTTTTCATTTCTTACTATAATGTCAGGAGCGCCTAAATCCAAAAGTTTTTTAAGTCGGTTATTTCTGTTTATAACCCTTCTATAAAGGTCATTAAGGTCGCTTGTAGCAAATCTTCCGCCGTCAAGCTGTACCATAGGTCTAAGTTCAGGTGGTATTACAGGTACAACATCAAGTATCATCCATTCTGGTTTATTGTTTGATAATTTAAATGACTCAAGTACCTCAAGCCTTTTAATAATTCTTATACGTTTTTGTCCAGTTGTATCAGCCAACTGTCTTTTAAGCTCATCACTTTCTTTTTCTATGTCAATGTCCTGAAGAAGTTTTTTAATAGCCTCAGCTCCCATTTGAGCCTCAAAAGAGCCATAACCAAAACGCTCATTAGCCTCTTTGTACTCCTTTTCGGTAAGAAGCTGTTTATACTGCAAAGACGTATCTTTTGGGTTAAGCACAATATACGATGCGAAATAAAGCACCTTTTCAAGCGCTCTTGGACTCATAGAAAGTATAAGTCCCATTCTTGACGGTATTCCCTTAAAATACCATATATGTGACACAGGGCAAGCAAGCTGTATATGCCCCATTCTCTCACGCCTTACTTTAGACTTTGTTACCTCAACACCACAGCGGTCACACACAATGCCTTTGTATCTTATTCTTTTATATTTTCCACAGTGACATTCCCAGTCTTTTGTAGGTCCAAATATTCTTTCACAAAAAAGCCCGTCTCTTTCTGGCTTTAATGTTCTATAATTTATTGTTTCTGGTTTTTTTACCTCTCCCCTTGACAACTCGCGGATTTTTTCGGGAGATGCCAAACCGATTTTAATAGAATCAAAACCTATCTCCTGTTCTTGAACAGCCATAATCAAAATCTCCCTTCCACTTATTCCTCATCATCAAAATCTTCGTCATCAAGTATTTCATCGTCAAGCACGGCGTCATCGTAGTCCTCTTCATCAGCGTCCTCATCAACGTCTTCACTTTCGCTGTCGCCAAAAAGTATTTCAGAAAGAGCGTCATCTTCGTTTTCGTCCGTTATATGAAAATCATTTCTTCGGCGGAAATACTCCTCATCGTCATCTTTCTCAAAACCGTCTATATTTACACTAAGGTCGTCAACGTCATCTATTGTTTCTTTAATCTCAACCTCAGTTTTATCCGCTCTTAATACTCTTATATCAAGCGCAAGTGACTGCAATTCTTTTAAAAGCACTTTAAACGACTCTGGTACGCCTGGCTCTGGTATATTCTCGCCTTTTACAATAGCCTCATAAGTTTTAACACGTCCTACAATATCGTCTGATTTAACTGTAAGTATTTCTTGCAATGTGTAAGCCGCACCATAAGCCTCAAGAGCCCAAACTTCCATTTCTCCAAATCGCTGTCCGCCAAATTGCGCCTTTCCGCCAAGCGGCTGCTGTGTAACAAGAGAGTAAGGACCAGTTGAGCGAGCATGTATTTTATCATCAACAAGGTGATGCAGTTTAAGATAATGCATAAATCCTATTGTTACTCTGTTGTCAAAAAGCTCTCCCGTACGTCCGTCTCTAAGCTCTACTTTTCCGTCACGGCTTAATTTAACACCCTTCCACTCCTCACGGTGGTTGCGATTTTCATAAAGCTCATCATATATGTCACCTTGAAGAAGAGGCTCCCATTTTTTAGAAAATTCCTCCCATGGTGTATTAGCATAATCATTAGCCATTTCAAGAGTATCCATAATATCAATTTCGTTAGCCCCGTCAAATACAGGCGTTGACACTTTCCAGCCAAGCACATTAGCAGCAAGACTAAGGTGAGTTTCGAGCACCTGACCTATATTCATACGTGACGGTATACCAAGAGGGTTAAGAACTATGTCAAGCGGTCTTCCATTAGGCAAAAACGGCATATCCTCAACTGGAAGAACTCTTGAGACAACACCCTTGTTTCCATGGCGTCCTGCCATTTTATCGCCTACTGATATTTTTCTCTTTTGAGCTATATATACTCTTACAAGCTGATTTACTCCTGGTCCTACATCATCGCCGTTTTCTCTTGTGTATATTTTAACATCAACTATAATTCCGCTTGCTCCATGAGGCACTCTTAATGAAGTATCCCTTACTTCTCTTGCCTTCTCGCCAAATATAGCTCTCAAAAGTCTTTCTTCTGCCGTAAGCTCTGTTTCTCCCTTAGGTGTTACTTTACCTACAAGTATATCGTTAGGGCGAACTTCCGCGCCTATACGTATAATTCCTCTTTCATCAAGATCTCTAAGCGCGTCTTCTCCAACATTAGGAATGTCTCTTGTTATTTCTTCTGGTCCTAATTTTGTATCACGTGCCTCTGCTTCATATTCATCTATATGCACAGATGTGTAAACGTCTTCTTGTACAAGTCTTTCACTTAAAAGTACAGCGTCCTCATAATTATAACCTTCCCATGTCATAAAACCTATAAGAGGATTTTTGCCAAGAGCAAGCTCTCCATTTGACGTCGAAGCGCCGTCAGCTATAATTTGTCCCTCTTTTATCTCATCACCTACATTTATTATAGGTCTTTGATTAAGACAAGTAGACTGGTTGCTGCGCTGATATTTTATAAGTTTATATATGTCTCTTCCTGTTTTTGTTTTTACGTCAATCTCATTAGCTGATACTCTTTCAACAACACCGTCATGTTTAGCCACAACACATATTCCCGAGTCTTTAGCGGATTTATACTCCATGCCAGTACCTATAATAGGCGCTTCTGTTGTAAGCAAAGGCACAGCCTGTCTTTGCATGTTAGAGCCCATAAGCGCGCGGTTAGCGTCATCGTTTTCGAGGAAAGGTATAAGGGCTGTAGCCACCGATACCATTTGTCGTGGCGAAACGTCCATAAGGTCAATTTGATTTCTGTCAACCTCAATTATATCTTCTTTATAACGTCCTGATATTTTTTTGTTTATAAAGTAACCATTTTCATCAAGCGGTTCATTAGCCTGTGCTACTTTATAAGCCTCTTCTTCATCGGCGGTAACATAAATATATTCGTCAGTAACTCGCGGCTGTTCGCCTGTTTTATCTATAAGCCTATAAGGCGCCTCAATAAATCCATACTCGTTGATACGGGCAAATGTTGCAAGAGAGTTTATAAGACCTATATTAGGACCCTCTGGCGTCTCTATAGGGCACATTCTTCCATAATGGGAATGGTGAACATCACGTACCTCAAAACCAGCTCTTTCTCTTGAGAGACCTCCAGGACCAAGCGCTGAGAGTCTTCTTTTGTGAGTAAGCTCCGAAAGAGGGTTGTTCTGGTCCATAAACTGTGAGAGCTGAGAACTTCCAAAAAACTCTTTAATAGCCGCAGTAACTGGTCTTACATTAATAAGCGCCTGTGGTGTAACTATATCCATGTCCTGTATAGTCATTCTCTCACGCACTACTCTTTCCATTCTTGAAAGACCTATACGAAATTGGTTTTGAAGCAGCTCCCCAACCGAGCGTATTCTTCTGTTGCCCAAATGGTCTATATCGTCAACACTTCCAAAACCATAATCTAAGTGCATAATATAGCTTATAGATGCCATAATGTCTTCAAAAGTTATGTGTTTAGGCACAAGTAAATTTCTTCTGTCTTTTATAGCCGCTTTAATCTCTTCTTTTGTCGAAAACTCGTCTAATATATTTTTAAGCTCTGGAAAATACACTTTTTCTTTTATTCCAAGCTCTTTAGAACTTAATCCAAACTCCGTTATAAATGGGTCAAGCGAAACAGCCAAGTTAGTAAGTATTTTTTTAGGCTTTTCTTCACCTTCAACATCTATATACACATACCCAACACCACTGTCTTGTATTTCGTCACAAATACCCATATCAAGCATTAATCCCTTTTCAGCTATTATCTCACCTGTAACAGGGTCAATTACGTTCTCAGCTAAAACAGCGCCATTTATACGGTTTCTAAGTGCCAGCTTTTTGTTAAATTTATATCTTCCTACTTTAGCTAAATCATAGCGTTTTGGGTCAAAAAACATACTGTTTAAAAGAGAGCTGGAACTGTCAACGGTAGGCGGCTCCCCTGGGCGTAATTTTTTATAAATTTCTATAAGCCCTTCTTCTCTTGTTTTATTAGGGTCTTTTTCTATTGTAGCCATAATTTTAGGGTCATCGCCAAAAAGCTCTATTATCTCGCTGTCGCTTCCCACACCCAAAGCCCTTATAAGCACAGTAACAGGCACTTTTCTTGTTCTGTCAACACGTACATAAAATACATCGTTGGAGTCAGTCTCATACTCAAGCCACGCACCTCTGTTTGGTATAACAGTAGAAGATAAAAGTTTCTTGCCAACTTTGTCAAAATCTGAAGCGTAATAAATTCCTGGCGAACGTACAAGCTGACTTACTATTACACGCTCGGCGCCATTAATTACAAATGTTCCAGTATCTGTCATAAGCGGAAAATCGCCCATAAAAAGCTCTTGTTCTTTTATCTCGTCAAACTCTTTGTTATTAAGTCTCGCTTTTATTTTAAGCGGTGCAGCATAAGTAGCGTCACGTTCTTTACACTCGTCTATTGAGTATTTAGGTTCATTTTCAAGTGAAAAATCCGTAAACTCAAGAACAAGATTTCCGCTAAAATCTGTTATAGGCGAAATATCCTCAAAAGCCTCTTTCAGCCCTTCCTCAAGAAACCATCTATAACTGTCTTTTTGCACTTCTATAAGGTTTGGCATTTCAAGAACTTCTTTTATTGTAGAATAGCTCTTTCTAACGCCATCGCCCATTTTGACAGTATGAATTCTGTTTTTTTTCATGGCTTTACTCACTCCTTGTTTTATTTAAAAAACTATTTATAAAGCAAAAAATTATCCCCACAAACAAATTGAGACCTTCATTTATACCGCCTTTGATCAGCGATAAAACAAAAGTCGCTCTTATTTTAGGGAATTATTTAATTTTTTTGAAAATTTTGTAAACATTTTACATAAAAAAATTTTTTTAAACATAAAAATTCTATATATTTTCAGACCTTTTTGTATAAAAATATTTTTTTGTATTGTATTTAAAGTATAAATGTACTATACTGTTTATATAGTGTCAAAGCTTATGTACTCAGTTGAAGCTTGCACTCTCACTGAGTACATAAGCAAGTGCCTACCACCTAATAGGCAGAGGACTTACTTAGTAGGTTAAATACCTTTTTATCCAGTTAATTAACAGCATAACATTTATGCGGTATTTTTGTCAAGCGTTTTTTCACATTTTAATTACTTTTTTTGGAGGTATACATATGTTAAACGAGGAACTTAAACAAAAAATTTACGAAACAGCCTTTAATAATGAAGCTAATTATGGCGGATGTGCCCAGTGTACATTAAGCTCTATAAAATCAGAACTTGGTCATATTACTGATGAAACATTTAAAGCAGCCACCGCTCTTGCCGGAGGAGTAGCCGCAAGCGGAAACACATGCGGCGCTTGTACAGGAGGAGTGTTATCAATAAGTTCTTTTTTAGGCAGAGACATTGAAAACTTTGGTACACCAGAAGGACTTGCAAACAAGGACAAAGCTACAAATATAGCACGCAAACTTATAGCTAAATTTGAGGATGAATATGGTTCATGTGCTTGTAGAGACATACAGAAAAAACTTTATGGTAAATCTTACAAAATGTACATACCAGAAGAAAAGGCAGAATTTTTGGCTAACGGCGGTCATGGTCCTAATGGCTGTACAAAAGTTGTGGCTAACGCTGCTGTTTGGGTAGCCGAAATACTTGAAGAAGAAGGATTATTAGACTAAGACTATATATTATAAACTTTTTAAATCTAAAAACCGTGCATACGCACGGTTTTATTTTATTGATTAAATTTAGTCTGTTTTAAATTTTTACACTTTTTACAAAAAGCTAATTAATAATTCTCTTCACGTATCTCAAAATAAGCCTGTGGATGAGCACATACAGGGCAAACTTCTGGCGCTTGAGTTCCCACAACTATGTGACCGCAGTTGCGGCACTCCCAAATTTTTACATCGCTCTTTTTAAATACTTCTTTCATGTTTATGTTGTTAAGCAAAGCACGATAACGCTCCTCGTGACTTTTTTCTATAGCGGCTACTTTGCGGAATTTTTCTGCTAATTCTGGAAATCCCTCTTTATCCGCTGTTTCGGCAAAACCGGAGTACATGTCAACCCACTCATAGTTTTCACCTTCAGCAGCAGATTTTAAATTTTCAGCCGTGTCACCTATTCCGTTTAATTCTTTAAACCACATTTTAGCATGTTCTTTCTCATTGTCGGCTGTTTTTAAAAATATAGCCGCTATTTGCTCAAACCCTTCTTTTTTTGCTTTTGATGCAAAGTAAGTGTATTTGTTTCTTGCCTGTGACTCACCAGCAAAAGCTGCCTCTAAATTTTTTTCTGTTTGTGTTCCAGAATACTTTGACATAAAAAATTCTCCTTTACATAATATTTATTTTATTTGCGCCATTCTCTGTTCAATTTGAACCAACATATCTTTATATTTTAAGCCTTTAGCCTTTTCCTCATCAACAACACTTTGAGGGGCTTTAGCTAAAAATCCAGCATTTGATAGTTTCTTTTCAACTCTTTCTATTTCTTTTAGTGTTTTCTCTTTCTCGGCATTAAGTCTTGCTATTTCTTTTTCAATATCAACTAAATCAGCAAAAGGCATATATATAGCGGCATTGTGTATTAAACAAGATACAGCATCGTCTCCTATTCCGCTTTTATCCTCTTTAACAATAATTTCACTCGCGTAAGCCAATGGTTTTATAAATGCTTCGCTCCTTGTAAATACCATTCTAACATATTCATCATTAGAAACAATATATACTTTTGATTTTTTTGAAGGAACAACATTCATTTCAGCCCTTACATTTCTTATTCCACGAACAGCCTCTTTTATAATGTCAATTTCGTTGGCATCATATTTAAAATTCCACTCCTCACGATAAGCTGGCCATTTAGAGAGCATTATTGTTTCTTCTTTGTTCTGTAAACTCATAAACAATTCTTCTGTTATAAAAGGCATAAATGGGTGCAAAAGTTTAAGAGCATTTATAAGCACTTCTTTAAGTGTCCAAACAGCGGCTTTTCGTGTTTTGTCATCTTTATTGTAAAGACGAGGTTTAACCATTTCTATATACCAGTCGCAATATTCGTCCCAAAGAAAATCCTGTATTTTACTTGCCGCAAGACCAAGGTCATAATTTTCTAAATTCTCTGTTACCTCTTTAGCCAAATTATTTAATTTATATATAATCCATTTGTCAGCCGGTGTAAGCATTATAAGTGAGTTTTCTTCTTCCTCGTCAATGTTCATTAATATAAATCTTGACGCGTTCCAAAGTTTATTTAAAAAGTTGCGGCTGTTTTCAAGTTTCTCATAAAAGAACCTCATGTCATTTCCAGCAGAAATTCCAGTAATAAGCATAAGCCTTAATGGGTCAGCACCATATTTTTGTATTATTTCAAGAGGGTCTATGCCGTTACCCAAAGATTTTGAAAACTTTCTTCCCTGCTCGTCCCTTATAAGACCATGAATATAAACATCTTTAAACGGTATATCGCCCATTTGCTCCATACCCGAAAACACCATTCTTATAACCCAAAAGAATATAATGTCATACCCTGTTACCATTGTGTTTGTAGGGTAAAAATGTTCAAGCTCTTTAGTTTTTTCTGGCCAACCCAATGTTGAAAAAGGCCATAAAGCTGATGAAAACCATGTATCAAGGCTGTCCTCATCCTGTTTAAAATGCTCACAGCCGCACTTAGGGCACTCTTTAGGCATTTGTTTAGCCACAACCATTTCGCCGCATTTCTCACAGTAATAAGCTGGTATTCTGTGACCCCACCAAAGCTGACGTGATATGCACCAGTCATGTATATTGTTAAGCCAGTGCATGTATACCTTTCCAAATCTGTCTGGTATAAATTTTAATTTTCCGCTTTCAAAGCACTCTATGGCTGGCTTAGCAAGCTCGTCCATTTTTACAAACCACTGTTTTTTAATAAGCGGTTCAACTACAGTAGAGCATCTCTCATGCACACCAACAGCATGATTAATATTTTCAACTCTTACAATAAGCCCTTGCTCTTTAAGCTCCTCAACAATCTGTCTTCTTGCCTCATAACGGTCTAAACCTTTGTATTTTCCCGCTTTTTCGTTCATAGTACCGTCATCATTCATAACATTTACTTTTGGAAGGTTGTGTCTTAAACCAACCTCAAAGTCGTTAGGGTCATGAGCTGGAGTAATTTTAACAACACCTGTACCAAACTCACGTTCTACATAACTATCCGCTATAATAGGTATTTCTTTATTTAATATAGGCAATATAGCGTTTTTGCCTATTAAGTCTTTATATCTTTCGTCTTCTGGATGGACAGCAACAGCAGTATCGCCAAGCATTGTCTCTGGTCTTGTTGTTGCAAGCTCCACAAAACGTCCTTTTTCACCAGCTATAGGATATTTTATATGCCAAAAATGCCCGTCTTTGTCTTCATGGTTTACCTCGGCATCGGATATTGTAGTCATACATTTAGGACACCAGTTTATAAGTTTTTCACCCTTATAAATATATCCCTTTTCGTAAAGGCGCATAAAAGTCTCAATAACAGCCTCAGAACAACCCTTGTCCATTGTAAAGCGCAGTCTGTCCCAATCACAGCTTGAGCCTAATTTTTTTAACTGATTAAGTATTATTCCGCCGTACTGCTCTTTCCACTGCCAGCATCTTTCTACAAATTTTTCTCGTCCAATATCCTCTTTTTTTATCCCTTCCTCAGCTAAACGCGACACAACTTTAACCTCTGTCGATATACTAGCGTGGTCTATGCCTGGTACCCAAAGCGCATTATAACCCGACATTCTTTTCCACCTTATAAGTATATCCTGTATAGTATTGTCAAGAGCATGTCCCATATGGAGCTGACCTGTTATATTAGGCGGGGGCATTACTATTGAAAATGGTTTTTTTGTTTTATCCACATCAGCATGGAAATACTTTTTGTCAAGCCACTTTTGATATAACCTTTCCTCAACTACAGAAGGGTCGTAAACTTTAGCTATTTCTTTTGCCATAAATATATTCCTCCTAAAATAAAAAAGTTTTCGCCCATGCAACAATAAAAAATTGCTCTAAAGGACGAAAACCCGCGGTACCACCTTAATTTCTGTTAAAACAGACCCTCTAAGTATTTAACGGAACTTACCCGTCTGTGATTACTGCTGTTTCACCACAGAAACTCATAAGCTACATTCCACGGTTTAGTAATAAAAAACTTTCAGCCATGCGGTTTTTCTCTCTATAAATACGCCGCCGTGTACTCCTCTTAATCAACGCTTTTACAATATTTATTTGATTATAGTAATAAAAAATATTATTTTTGTCAAGGGTCTATATTTGAACTCTTTGATATTTTGATATATTTAAAAGTATACCCATAGCCGAAAGTGTAAACACAAGTCCTGAGCCACCATAACTTATAAATGGCAGTGCCATACCAGTATTAGGCATTGAGTTTGTTGAAACCGCTATGTTTATAATAACCTGAACACCTATAAGCGCCACTATTCCTAACGCCACAAGACAACCATATAAATCATCAGCATTTATAGCTATTTTAATTCCACGCCATACAAGCACAACAAATAATATTATTACTATAGACGCACCTACCATACCCAGTTCCTCGCATATAATAGCAAATATTATATCGTTGTATGGTTCGGGGACGTATGTTTTTTGCCGGCTTTGACCTAAGCCAAGACCAAAAAGCCCGCCCGAAGCCACGGCATAAAGCGACTGTATAATCTGAAATCCTTTGTCTGTTGGATCTAAAAACGGGTCAAGCCAATACTTTATTCTGTCAAATCTATAAGAAAACTGCGGAAGTATAATAGCCACAGTACCACCAAACACCGCCACTATAAACGCCAAAACAAAATACCATATTTTAGGGCTTGCCACAAAAAGTATAGCTCCTCCTATTGCGGCTATTACCACAGCCGTACTAAGATTGGCAACAGCCACAAGTACAACAGGTATTCCCAAAACAATACAGCATCGTATAAATCCTTTTGTTGTGTTAAGTATTCCTTTATGAGTTACTATGTAATGCGACAAATACAATATTACCGCCATTTTGGCTACCTCTGAAGGCTGAAAACCTATAGGACCAATACCCAGCCACCTTTTAGAGCCATTCATTTCCTCACCTATTAAAAGCACAAGCACAAGACATACATTACTAAAAACATAAAGTAAAAATGTAAATCTTCTTAAATACTTATACGGAAAGTTGGCAAAAAATAGCATGGCTACAAAACCTATAGCCGCCCACACCACCTGGCGTTTTAAAAAATAGTACATATCGTTATTAAATTTAGCTCTTGTAAGAGTGTAGTAATAGCTTGAGCTAAAAACCATAACAAGACCAAAAAGTATAAGCAGTATAATTACAAACAACAGTGTTAAATCTATCTGTTCAACTTTATTTTTTGGCTTTTTATTTTTGACCGCTCTTTTTACAGCACGGCTTCTGGTTCCTTTATATCTCAAACTTTACACCTCCTTTTAACACATTGAGGATTTGCT
>CATJUP010000104.1 GCA_949743655.1 uncultured Eubacteriales bacterium | reverse complement strand
GATATGTAAAAAACAAAGTGCTTGAGTTTATAGGAGACGGAATAGCTAATTTAAGTGCCGATTACAGAAATGGCATAGACGTTATGACTACCGAAACAACTTGCCTTTCTTCTGTTTGGATAACTGATGACAATGTAAAACAATGGTATGATATACACCAAAGAAGTGAAGATTTTAAATATCAATCTCCTGATGATATAGCATATTATGATGGTATGGTTTATGTGGATTTATCTAAAATTAAGCCTATGATAGCCCTTCCTATGCACCCAAGCAATGTTTTTGAAATAGATGAGTTTAACTCTAACATTGATGATATACTTAATGATGTTGAGTTAAATTGTTCAAAACAGCTTAATAGTGACAGTGTTAAAGTATCTTTAAGAGATAAAGTAGTTAATGGAAGGCTTATTGTGGAACAAGGAGTTATAGCAGGCTGCGCTGGTGGAACTTATGACAATATATGCGCCGCAAGAGATATTATAAAGGGGCACTCAATAGGTTCTGGAAAATTTGCTTTAAGCGTATATCCAGCAAGTCAGCCTGTTTATATAGAGCTTTTAAATAATGGTGCTGCTGCCGATATTATGTTATCAGGAGCTACAATGCGCTCGGCATTTTGCGGACCATGCTTTGGCGCGGGAGATGTTCCAGCTAACAACAGTATAAGCATAAGACACTCAACACGTAATTTCCCTAACCGTGAAGGTTCCAAAATAACAAACGGGCAAATAGCTACTGTGGCGCTTATGGACGCAAGGAGCATAGCGGCTACAGCTATAAACAAAGGTATGCTTACAGCAGCGAGTGATGTTGACTTTGAACCTACAGAACACAAATACTTTTTTGACAAAACAGTATACGATAACAGATGTTATTTTGGATATAAAAAGCCAGAACCTGACACTAAACTTCTGTTTGGACCTAACATAACAGACTGGCCTAAAATGTGTGCTCTTACGGATAATATAATACTTAAAGTGGTATCATATATTACAGACCCTGTAACAACTACTGATGAGCTTATACCTTCGGGGGAAACATCATCTTTTAGGTCAAACCCGCTTAAATTAGCTGAGTTTACTCTATCAAGAAAAGACCCTGAGTATGTTGGAAAGGCTAAAGAATTGCAAAAAGCTGAAAAAGCAAGAGAAAACGGGGAAAGTCCATTTGTTTTAAATGAAATTGAGAATATATGTAATATAATAAAGAAAGAAATGGAATTTAGTTTTGACAATACAGGTATAGGCTCTACTATTTATGCTGTTAAACCTGGCGATGGTTCGGCAAGGGAACAGGCGGCAAGCTGTCAAAAAGTTTTGGGCGGCTGGGCTAACATAGCAAGAGAAAACGCCACAAAACGTTACCGCTCTAATCTCATAAACTGGGGAATGCTTCCTTTTATTATAGATACAGATGAAATACCTTTTGACAATGGAGATTATATATATGTGCCGGATATTAGAAATGCTGTGTTACAAGGAAGAGATGATATAAAAGCATATGTTGTTAAAGACACGCTTAAAGAATTTAAAATTAAATTAGGCGAGCTTACACAAGACGAGAAAAAAATAATACTTGATGGTTGTCTTATAAACTTTTATAAAGGATAAACTGTATTTTTGAAATAAAAATTAAATTCAAAACCGCACCACACAAATGTGCGGTTTTGAAAATTTATTGAGTCTAATTTATAATTGAAATATTTGTTTTTGGAAAGAAAGGAGCAATATTATAAAAATATTATATATTTTTTTTGGTATATTATTTTTTATATTAGCGCTTATAGGGCTTGCGTTGCCTGTTGTGCCCCAAGTTCCGTTTTTTATTATAAGTGTTATTTTAATATCTAAAGGTTCTCCTACTATTGAAAAAAAAATTAAAAGCACTTATATTTATAAAAAATATTTATATAAAATAAATGATAAAATTGATTTAGAGTTAGTAAAAAGAGTGACACCTATAGTTATTGTATTTATTGTTATAGCTATATGTGCTATAGTGGCTTTTTTGTTTATATAGTTTTATAAATTAAGCAGACGTAAGTCTGTTTTATTTTTTAGAAAATGAATTTAATTCGATTTTAAAATTTTATAATATTTATGTATATTGATTGTTATTGTTTGATTTAAATATTTAATTATGATAATATTACATCAAATTGTTTATACAGTGAGGGACTATAATGAAAAAATTAGTTTTAATTTTAGGAGTTATTTTTTTAATTTTAACATTTGTTGGTGGAGTATATGTTATTTTAAATAATGGAGAGGGTAAGCACATAAATGCTGGATTTGCTGCTGTACCAGGAATATGGACTATAATATGTTTTGGATTTTACAGAAATTTTAATCGCAAATGATTTATAAGCGGCATATTTGTTTTGTTTACATATTTGTTATGTAGATGTATAATATAACAATACGAATTTTATGTGGGGGAATAATATATTGTTAAATTTTGATAATGTTAATTTTAAATATAAAGGTGACGATTTTTATACCATACGGAATTTGAGTTTTAGTGTTTTGGATGGAGAGTTTATATCAATAATAGGAGCAAGCGGCTGTGGCAAGAGCACGATTTTTAGGCTTATAAACTCTCTTGAAAAACCTGAGAGTGGAAGCATAACAATAGACAGCATACCTATACATAAAATTAAAAATTACAGCTCTTATATGCCTCAAAAAGATTTACTTTATCCGTGGAGAACAATTAAAAAAAATATATGCCTTCCAATGGAAATGCAAAACAAAACTAAAAAAGAAATGGAAGAACAGTCTGAAAAAATGCTTAAAGAAGTTGGGCTTTTAGAATATAAAAATAAATATCCGCGGGATTTATCGGGTGGAATGAGGCAAAGAGTATCGTTTGTTAGAGCTATTTTGACAGGAGCAAATTTGCTGCTGCTTGATGAGCCTTTCTCAGCACTTGACTCTATAACAAAAATAGCTCTTAGAGAGTGGCTACTATCCGAGTGGCAAAAATATAAAAAGACAGTACTTTTTATAACTCATGATGTTGAGGAGGCAATATTTTTGTCTCAGAAAGTTTTTGTTGTAACCACTCAGCCTTTAACTCATTTTGAGGAGTATGAAATACCGCTAAATTATCCAAGAGACAGAAACTGCTTAAATACCTCAAATATATTACAGCTTAAAGAGGAGCTTATTGTAAAATTAAGACAGGAGAATTGAAAAATGATAAAAAGACTGCCGTCTTTAATTATTATAATTTTAATATTGATTTTGTGGCAGATAATAGCTTTTGTTATATCAGCGCCATATATACTTCCTTCTCCAACCCAAATAGCTTTTAAAATATGGGAGTTGAGAAAAACTCTTTTTACAGTCCATTTGCCAGCAACAATGTTTGTTACTTTTACAGGGCTTTTAATATCTGTTGTGTTGGGTATAGCTTTGGCGGTTGTTATGGACATGAATGAAAAAATAGCTAATGCTTTATATCCGCTTGTAATAGCATCTCAAACAATACCAACAACAGCTATAGCGCCTCTTTTTGTGTTGTGGTTTGGGTATAGCATTTGGGCAAAAATACTTGTTACAGTACTTATAACTTTTTTTCCTATAACAATTACAATGTATGATGGTTTTCGTTCTGTAAAAAGAGAAATGGAGGAATTACTAATTACTTATGGCGCTAAAAAAAGAGATATATTTTTAAAACTTAAAGTACCTTCTGCAATACCTTATTTTTTTTCGGCTATAAAAATGGCTGTGCCGCTTAGTGTTATAGGTGCCGCTATTGCTGAGTGGTTAGGCGCGCAAAGTGGTTTGGGATATTTTAGTAAAAGAATGATGACACAGTTAGACGGCGCGGGAGTATTTGCGCCTATAGTGCTGCTTTCGGTGGTGGCTATGCTCATAGTTGGAATTGTAAGCATTTTAGAAGAAAAATGCGTTAAATGGAGAAATGATATATAAAATAAAAAAGAAATATAGTTTAAAAATTATATTTCTTTTTTATTTTAATATTATTTGCCCCAGTAATTGTTACAATAGTTAGAAGCAGTAGTCATTTTATTGTGATAATTGCAATTTCCTATAGATGAAAAGTATGTACAATTATAACAGCTTTTTCTACTTTTATAAGCATCAGAAGAAAAACCCTGACGCTCTAATTTGTTGACAAGTTTTTCGACTTTTTTATTTGAATTTCCAAATAAGCCCATAAATAACACCTCCTAATTATATTACGTATTTTAAAAATGTTATGTCACAGCTATCGCTATAAAAATAGTATAACATAAATACCCCCCCCCAATGCCAATACAGTGTTTTTGTTTAAGTTATACTAAAAATTAGAATTTTTTTAATAAAAGATTTATAAATAGGTTATATGGAAAAATAGATATATATATTATAATAATATTATGGTTTTAATGTATAATATTAGAAACATGGTTTTTATATTTAAGTTTTTTGTTAATTAAAAAAATGTTTAATCTCCCCGAATATGGAGGAATGTCGATGATATTTGTTTTGTTTATTTTGTGGTTTATATTTAATGGCAGATTGTCGCTTGAAACCGCTTTAACCGGTATTGTTGTTTGTGGCGCGATATACGGTTTTTTGTGCCGGTTTATTGGTTATGACATAAAAAAAGATATTTCAAGTCTTAAAAAAATTCATATTTTTATAGCTTTTTTATTAACATTATTCTTAAACATAGCTATATCAAATTTTATTGTTATAAAAATTATACTTTCACCAAATAAAAAACCTAATTCTGAAATAGTGTCTTTTAATCCAAGACTTAAAAATTTTAATACAAGATGTATTTATGCCGAGGCTATAACAATTACACCTGGAACATATACTGTTGGTCTTAAAAATGGCGAGTATCAAGTGCATTCACTTACACCAAGATTTTCAAAACAGCTTACAAATTCCGCTGTTTTAAGATACATAAAGAGCATGGAGGACAAACTATGAGCTCGGATTTTTTGGGCAATGTATTTATTTTGTACTTTACCGTGTTATCAGTAATTATTATATTGTGCCTTATAAGAGCTATAAAAGGACCAAGATTTACTGACAGAATAGTAGCTATAAATGTTATAGGTACAATTTCAACAGCGGCTATATGCCTTATATCAGTATACATAAAAGAGGAATTTCTTACTGATGTGTCTTTAGTTTACGCTCTTTTAAATTTTTTGGCGGTTGTTATATTAAGCCGTGTAGTGGCTTTTGAACAGAGTGAAAAGAAAAACAGCAAAACAAAGGAGGATAAAAAATGACTTTGCGCACTGTTATATCAGCCATATTGCTTTTAATGGGCATGTTTATATTTTTAACATCCGTAATAGGACTTTTGAGATTTAAAAATGTTTTGGACAGAATTCACGCTGCAGCTTTGGGAGATACTATGGGAATTTTTTTAACTGTGTTAGGGCTTATTGTAATAAGCAACAGTTTTTATCAGGCTGTTAAACTTGCACTTGTAGTTGTTTTTATATGGCTTACAAGCCCTGTAACAACACATCTTATAGGCAAAATAGAGCTTCTTACTGCTGGCAAAAATTATACAAATAGGAGGAATATTAAGTAATGTTTGTTGAACGTATGTTTTTGCTTTTTCTTATAATATGCGCTATAGGCGTTACAGTATCTAAAAGGCTTTTGGTTGCAGTAACAATATACATAGCTTATAGCACAGTTATGGCTATAGTATGGATAATTTTAGAAGCGCCAGATTTAGCAATAACAGAGGCGGCTGTTGGAGCGGGAATAACAAGCATATTGTTTTTTATAACATTAAAAAAAATACACGCCATGAAAGAAATGAGTGATAAACCGCATGACTTATAACAGTAGTGACAATCACGAAAGTAAGTGGGAAAAATTTTTTAAATGGGTAAACGGCGAACAGGCTCTTGACTCTGTATGGGAGAAAGAATTAAAAAGCAAAATATTGGGTAAAAGGCAAAAAAGGCATAAAAGTATTGAGGATGTTATTGATAAAATTAATGCCCAAAGTAAAAAAATATATATATTCTTTTCTATTATTATTACGGTAACATATATAGGTATACTTTTGTATACAGCGGTCTTACTTCCAGAACACGGAAATGAGCTTAATCCAACGAATAACGAGGTCTCTCAAAGATATGTTGAAAACGGTGTAAATGATACAGGCGCTGTTAATGCTGTATCAGCTATGATACTTGAGTATAGGGCGTTTGATACTTTTGGCGAGACAGTAGCGCTTTTTGCCTCAATAATATGTGTTGCTATACTTCTTAAAAAGGATAGAAGTAATTTATGCCCTCAGGAAGAGAGAGAATATATTGAGGATGAGAAAATATTAAATGCTGACGGAAACGGTATTTTAAAATTTACGTCAAGACTTATATTCCCTATAGTTATATTATATGGTGTTTATGTAATATTAAATGGACATATATCGCCTGGCGGCGGCTTTTCGGGAGGTGCAATAATAGGAGCGGGGCTTATATTATACTCGGCGGCATATGGCGACAAAAATTTAAAGCATATAGTAAATTACAACTCTTTTTCTAAAGTGGTATGCGGCTGTCTTTTGGTTTATTTTTTCTCAAAGGGGTATTCTTTTTTTACAGGCGGAAACCACATTAAAAGTATTATACCAAAAGGAACACCAGGCAACATATTAAGCGGAGGGCTTATATTGCCGCTTAACATATGTGTTGGCGCAGTGGTAGCCTGTACGATATATGGCTTTTACTCATACTTTACAAAAGGAGATATATAGTATGATAAAACTTATTACTACTAATTATTTTGAGATGACAGCTATTATACTTTTTGGTATAGGGTTTATGAACATACTTCTTCAGGACAATCTTATAAAAAAGTTTATAGGGCTTAATATTATGGATACAGCTATATATCTTTACCTTGTGTCGTATGGGTATATATCAAACCGAACAGCGCCTATAATAAGAGAGGGTAACTGGCAGTATGTAAATCCTGTTCCAAGCGGGCTTGTGCTTACGGGTATAGTGGTTTCTGTAAGTATGACGGCTTTTTCTTTGGCACTTGTGCAAAGGCTTTATAAAAGATATGGTACATTAAGTTTTGATGAGGTTATTAAAAAACTTAGAAGCGGGGAGGCACAAAATGGTTCTGAGTCATAATATAGCCCACAATATACCGTTTTTAAGTATATTTTTAGCTATATTTGGCGGTATTGTAACACCTCTTATAAACGATGGGCAAAAAAGCAGAAGACTGCATATGTTTTTAACGGCGGTAATAGGTTTACTGTCATTACTGCTGCTTTTTCATGTAAATTTTAATCAGGAGAGATTTACTTTTGTAATGGGACATTTTCCATCGCCATGGGGAAATGAGCTTAAAGCCGGACCTATGGAGGCGGTATTATCTGTTACGTTTTCGATAGTTATGCTTCTTGCTGTTGGTGGTGGTAAAGACCTTATAGAAAAAGATATATTATACGAAAAACAAAGTTTGTATTATGTAATGCTTAATCTTCTTTTTGGTTCTATGCTCGCGCTTATATACACAAACGACATTTTTACAGGCTATGTGTTTATAGAAATAAACACAATATGTTCTTGCGGTGTTATAATGTGCAAAGAGTCTGGAAAGAGTATGCTTGCCACAATACGATATATTATAATGAGTATATTGGGCTCAGGGCTTATATTGTTTTCTATAGCCACACTGTATATTGTTACAGGGCATTTACTTTTTACTCATCTTAAAATGTCTATTATGAGACTTATTAATTCAGGAACTTATGATTTTCCGCTTGTTATAACGGCTGGAATGTTTACATTGGGAATAGCTGTAAAAAGCGCGCTTTTTCCTTTCCATACAATGTTACCAGGAGCTTATGAGACAACATCAGTATCATCAAGTGGAATACTTTCGGGACTTGTTATAAAAAGCTACATAATTTTTCTTATTAAAGTTTATTATTGTGTTTTTACATTGGAATATTTAAGGGATATAAAAGTTACAAATCTTATATTTTTTATGGGCGCTTGCGGAATGATACTTGGTTCTGTAATGGCGCTTAAAGAAAGACGTGTTTTGCGTATGTTAGCTTACTCGTCGGTGGCGCAAATAGGATATATATATATGGGCATAGGGCTTGGCACTAATATAGGTGTTACGGCGGCTATGCTGCATATAGTTACCCATGCTGTTACAAAACCAATGCTTTTTATATGTACTGGAAGAATGAAAGATATATCTTTAGAAAAAACCGCTAACCACCGTTTAAAAGGTATTGGCTACAAAGATATAACTGCGGGTGTTGGTTTTGTGGTAGGTGCTTTATCTATAGTTGGTATTCCACTTTTTGCGGGGTTTGCCTCAAAATTGTATTTAGCTATAGCGTCATTTTACTCGCCTTTTAAAATGGCTGTGGCACTTATAATGCTGGCTATAAGTATGGTTTTAAACGCTATGTATTTTATACCGCCGGTTGTGGATATATGGCATACTTTAAGCGATAGTGACGCTAACTCAAAAATAGTGCCAAAGTTTATACCATCATTTAATGTAGCGGTTATACTGTTTATAGCTATAAACTTTTTTGTTGGTATATGCTATAACAGTATATTTGGAATTTTTGAGTTAGGAATTATGCTTATAAGGTGAGGTGTTTTGTGGATAAGGAGCTTGTTTTATTTAAAATACGCTAAATGTTCGGCGGGCATTTGTTTGACGTAGGAGAGGAATAAAAACAAAGTCTTTTAAGGATTAAAACAAAGAGCTTATGTTTAAAAACGAAAATAATAGAATTTATTAAGTTCTTTAAATAAGGAGGTTTTTATGGGAGATTATGTGTTGCTTTTTCCAGTATTTTTTCCTATACTTTGCGGTATATTTATGCCGTTTGTTAAAAATGAGAAATTAAGGGAAAAAATTGTTTTGGTTATACTTTTTGTTGAGGCTTTAGTTGTATTTTGTTTGGCTTTTGGAAGCGGGCACAGCATTGAGGTATGGCGTATAAGCAGAATGTTAAGTATATCGTTTTCAAATGACGGAATAAGCAGGCTGTTTTCTTGTTTTATATCGGCTATATGGTTTTTGGCGGCAGTGTTCTCTATGGAGTATATGAAACATGAAAATAATGTAGGAAGATTTTTTATGTTCTATATGGTGTCGTTAGGCGTGCTTATGGGTATATCGTTCTCATCTAATTTTATGACTATGTATCTGTTTTATGAGTTTATGACGCTTATGACTATGCCTCTTGTACTTCATACAGAAACACCAGAGGCTATAGCTGCTGGACTTAAATATCTTGGCTATTCTATATTTGGCGCTGGTTTGGGGCTTATAGGTTTTTTCTTTTTGTGTATATATGGCACAACAACAGAATTTGTGGCTGGTGGTGTTTTGAATTCGATGGCACAAAGCCATGCGGATTTTTTAAGAGTTGTGTATTTGGGCATGATGATAGGTTTTGGCTGTAAAGCTGGTATGTATCCACTTCATGCGTGGCTGCCTACAGCGCACCCCGTGGCACCAGCGCCGGCAAGCGCCGTATTATCGGGAATTATTACAAAATGCGGTGTTTTGGCTATAATAAGAACAACTTATTATCTTTTTGGAGTTGACTTTTTGATAGGAACATGGGTACAAGATGTAATACTTGTGCTTTCTGTAAGCACAATATTTATGGGTTCTATGCTTGCTTACAAAGAAAAAATGCTTAAAAAGCGTTTGGCTTACTCGTCAATAAGCCAAGTGTCTTATGTGCTTTTTGGTATATTTGTTATGACACCACAGGCGTTTTGCGGTGCTCTTTTGCAGGTCATTGCCCATGCAATAGCTAAAAACGCGTTGTTTATGTCTGCAGGTGCTATTATTTATAAAACAGGTCATACATATGTAACCGAGCTTAAAGGTATAGGCAAACAAATGCCTATTGTAATGGCTTGTTTTACAGTGGCAAGTTTATCACTTGTAGGTATACCGCCAACAGCAGGATTTATAAGCAAGTGGTTTTTGGCTACAGGAGCTTTGGAGGCAAATAATGTTATACCAGTTATAGGTATAGTTGTGCTTATAATATCAGCTTTACTTACGGCTGGATACCTTTTTACAATAGTGGCTGATGCGTATTTTCCGGGAAAAGATTTTGACTACTCAAAACTTGAGAATAAAGAGCCTAATATGTTTATGATTGTGCCGCTTGTTGTTTTAGCTGCTGCTATTGTGGTGGTAGGTATTTTGCCTTCGCATATTATAGACTTTTTTACAAGTATAACCACAGATATATTTTGACTGACAAAGTAGTTTATAAGTGACTGCCAGTTTTTATAAAAATATTAAAAAACGGATTAAAATGATGTTTGTATTTAAAGCGCGTAAATTTTATATAATTTAGGAGGTATTGTAATGGGGTATTACATACCTGCACTTTCAGTTGTTTTTCCAATAGTAAGCAGTTTTTTTATACTTGCTAAACCTTTTAAAAATAGAGACAAAATGAGAGTTTTAACAATGAGTATTGTTGTGTTAAATACAATTTTGGCTCTTATAGCTATATTTTATGGAAATAACAAATATGTGGAAATATTTGAGTTTTCGGAAAGTTTGAAAATAGCTTTTAAAATAGATGGTCTTTCAAAGGTTTTTGGAGTTATGGTATCGTTTTTATGGCCAGCCACAACACTTTATGCTTTTGAGTATATGAGTCATGAAAAAGACGAACAAAGATTTTTTTTGTTCTTTGTTATGTCTTTTGGTGTAACTTTGGGTGTGGCATTTGCCGCAAATATGCTTACAATGTATTTGTTTTATGAGCTTCTTACTATAGCTACACTTCCGCTTGTTATGCACAATATGGATGCTAAGGCGTTTCACGCTGGAAAAATGTATATAATATTTATGATGAGCGGTGCCGCGGTGGCTTTTATAGGACTTGTAATTATTATATGCTATGGTGTTGGAACAGACTTTTATATTGGCGGTATGCTTAATTATAAGGCTGTAAAGGGTAATGAGGAAATATTAAGACTTGTTTATGTAATAACATTTTTTGGTTTTGGAGTAAAAGCTACTGTATTTCCTCTTTTCGCATGGCTGCCAACAGCCGCTGTAGCGCCTACACCTGTTACCGCTCTTTTACATGCTGTAGCTGTTGTAAAGGCAGGGGCATTTGCTATAATGAGACTTACATATTTTTCTTTTGGTGTGGTAGTGCTTAGAGGTACATGGGCACAGTATGTTGTTATGGCGGCAGCACTTATAACTATACTTGTTGGCTCGGCAATGGCGCTTAAAACAAGCCATATAAAAAGAAGACTTGCGTATTCAACAGTGAGCAATCTTTCGTATATACTTTTCAGCGTTTCTTTAATGTCGCCTAACGGTCTTGCCAGCAGTCTTTTGCACATGGTTTATCACGCCGTTATAAAAATAACTTTATTCTTTTGCTGTGGTGCTATACTTGTACAAACAAAAAAAGAATATGTGCGTGATATAGAGGGCTTAGGTTATAGCATGCCTATAGTTTTTTGCTGTTTTACAATATGTGGTTTTGGTCTTGTTGGTGTTCCGCCGTTTGCCGGTTTTCACAGCAAATGGAACATAGCTGTATCGGCTATACAGGCAAACAATGCTATGGCTTATATGGGTGTTTATGTTATTATGATTTCGGCGCTTCTTACGGCTTTATATATATTTACTATAGTTATAGCCGCGTTTTTTCCGCGTAACGGCAATAAAAGTATGACCGCTAATAAAGACCCTGGACCATTTATGAGTGTAACAATAGTAACACTTGCGGCTGTATCGGTTGTAATAGGGCTTTTTCCTACGCCGCTTTTATATTTATTTAACTCTGTGGTTTCTGGGCTTTTGTAATGAGGTGATTAATTGAGTGCTATACTTGTTTTTATTGTAATTTTTCCAATGTTTGCGGCTGTTATAAGCTATATAATAGGAAAATATAATAAAAATTTACGCAATTACTGGGCGTGCGTGAGTGTTTTTGTTGAGTTTTTAGTTTCGGTTTTTGTGTGCAATAAGGCTCTGTTTTATAAAAGCCATACTCTTTTTGGATTGGGTATTGAGTTTAAATGTGGAGGACTTAGGGGGATACTTATAGTTATAGCAGCTTTTGTTTGGCTTATGTCAACGCTGTTTTCTAATGAATATTTTAAACATTACCGTAATCGTAACCGATATTACTTTTTTATGATTATAACACTTGGGGCTACAATGGGAGTGTTTTTGTCGGCAGATTTTTACACAACGCTTATATTTTTTGAGATAATGTCTTTTACATCATGGGTGCTTGTAATGCACGACGAGACAGAAAATGCTATTAAAGCTGGAATGACATATCTTACAGTAGCAGTAATAGGCGGACTTATAACACTTATGGGTATGTTTTTTTTGTACAACAGCACAGGCACTTTAAATTTTGAGGAATTAGGAGAAATTATATCTCAGTCAAGTTATAAAGCGGACTATTATATATATTGCGTTATGGTGTTTGTTGGTTTTGGGGCTAAAGCAGGAGTGTTTCCGGCACATATATGGCTGCCAGAAGCGCATCCTGTTGCACCTGCGCCGGCAAGCGCGCTTTTAAGCTGTGTACTTACAAAAACCGGTGTTTTTGGAACATTAGTTTTAAGCACTCAAATATTTGTGTATGACAGTACATGGGGATTTTTTATACTTGTTTTAGGAACAATAACAATGTTTTTGGGTGCGTTTATAGCTGTATTCTCTATTAACTTAAAAAGAACATTAGCGTGTTCTTCGCTCTCACAAATAGGTTTTATACTTGTGGGCATTGGCATGCAAGGGCTTTTGGGAGAACATAATGCGCTTGCCTCAGGAGGTACTATATTACATGTATTAAATCACTCTGTAATAAAAATGACTTTGTTTTTATGTGCTGGCGCTGTTTATATGAATTTGCATGAGCTTGACATAAACAAAATAAGAGGCTGGGGAAGAGATAAAAAATTACTTAAATTGGTATTTTTGCAAGGGCTTTTGGGAATAGGCGGAATACCTCTATGGGGAGGATATATAAGCAAAACTCTTCTTCACGAAAGTATTGTTGAGTATATAGTGCATTTAGCGCAGCATGGTGAAAGTACAATAGTTTTTAATATTATTGAGTGGGTTTTTCTTATATCAGGTGGACTTACACTGGCATATATGACAAAACTGTTTGTAGCTGTGTTTGTTGAAAAAAATGAGTACGAAAGTGATAAAGAAAACGAAAAAAAGTATATAACAAAGACATCAGCGATTGTTTTAATTGTGTGTGCTGTTTTAATATCGGCTTTTGGTCTAATGCCATATAAAATTATGGATAATGTGGCTTATGCCGCAAGAGCGTTTATGAACAGCCATCAGCCAGACCACAGTGTGCATTATTTCGCTTGGGTAAATGTTAAAGGAGCGGTTATATCTGTTTTGATAGCGGCTTTTGTTTATATTTTTGTTATAAGAGCTCTGCTTATTAAAAAAGATAAAAATGGAAAAAGCGTTTATATAAACGCTTGGCCAAAGTGGCTTAGTATTGAGGAAAAAATTTACAGACCTGTTTTATTGAATATTTTGCCTTTTTTTGGCGGAAGTATAGCCAATTTAATGAATATATCATTTGAGCGCGTATTTAGAGGTGTAAGTGCGTTGGCTTATGGAATTTGCAGATATGTAGCTGAACCTTCTTTTGATAAAACTGTAGCTGTAATTACACCAATGACAATAAATGTATGCGGTTATGCTGAAATGTCTTTTGAGGTGGTTTGTAAACTATTTGAGAATATATCAGCTATTGCAGTAAACTTTTTTGACGAGTTATTTGAATGGTTTAGAAAGAAAGCTGAAAGTATATTAAGTGTTATTATGGAATTTTGCGTTGAGCCTTCTTTTGAGGATTTATATAAAATATCTTACCGTTTTTTTGAGCGAATAGCCGTAATATTTTCGGGGCTTATTGAAAATTTGCTGCTTTGGATGCTTATAATAATTGTTGTGGTTTCAAGATTTATAAAAAGCACATACAACTATATTGTTCAAATTGTACTTTATTTTTTATTCAATTACGAGGAAATAGCATATGACGGAAAACGTCAATTTAGAAAAGACGCGTATTTTTCAAGGTTTTCTATTGACAAACATGGAGAAAATGAGGGAGGGCGTGACAGCCTTTCAATGGCGCTTATACTGTTTGGAATAGGTGTTGTGGCGGCACTTATATATCTTATAATTTAAAACATTCATTTCTCATTCCGGCTACATTGTTGAAGCGATAGAACGAGGAAGTAAGCTAAGGAATTTATGAAGGAGTTAAGGCAAAGCCGCAAAAAATACTTCTTAAACATTTTAAATAGTCTCTCGACCAAAAACGGTGAGAGACTATTTTTAATTTGTTTTATAGTTTTAAAATATTCCCATAAAGAAAACTATTAATATAAGTGCTGGAAGTACAAACTGAAAGTAAAATTTAAGTTGTTTTGGCATTTTAAGACCAGAACCAATATTTACCTCATTAATATAATTATCCCAGCCCCAACCTTTGTTTGTTACGCAAAACAGAACATATACAAGCGAACCCAAAGGTAAAAGCATATTGCTTACTAAAAAGTCTTCTAAATCAAGAACAGTGCTGCCCTGACCCATAGGCTGGAATGATGAGAACACATTAAAGCCTAAAACACAAGGAAGACTTAAAAGTGTTACCAATGCCATATTTATGTAAGCGGATTTTTTTCTGCTCCAGCCAAATATATCAACGCCAAATGATATTATGTTTTCAAAAACAGCTATAACAGTTGAAAACGCCGCAAAAGCCATAAACAAAAAGAAAAGTGCTCCCCATATTCTTCCATGAGACATTGCGTTAAACACGTTTGGAAGTGTTATAAATATAAGGCTTGGTCCTTGGTCTGGACTAATGTTATAAGCCGAGCAAGCTGGAAATATTATAAGACCTGCTACTATGGCTACAAATGTGTCAAGCAATGCTATTCTTAAAGACTCGCCCAAAAGCGCGTGTTCTTTACCTATATAACTTCCAAATATAGCCATGGCGCCTATACCTATGCTTAATGTAAAAAACGCTTGGTTCATAGCTGCCGCCATTGTTTGCCATATTCCCACGCTTTTCATTCTCTCAAAATCAGGAAGTATATAAAATTTTAATCCCTCGCTGCTGCCCGGTATTATTATACTATTTATAGCTAATACCACCATTATAATTATAAGCAAAAGCATCATTATTTTTGTTATTTTCTCAACGCCTTTTTGAAGACTTGCGGAACATATGCCAAAACCTAAAACAACAACAAGTATCATCCAAAATGCCATTACATAAGGGCTGTTTAGCATAGTGCCAAAAACAGAAGTGACTTCATCTGTGCTTTTGCCTACAAAACCACCAGTTAGTGTTACATAAAAGTAGTTAAGCATCCAGCCAGCTACTGTTGTGTAAAACATCATAAGAAGATAATTGCCAAGCATACCAAAGTAACTGTGTATATGCCATTTTTGACCGGGTTTTTCAAGAGCTATATAAGATTTTGCTATACTTTTTTTGCTTGCACGGCCTACAGCAAACTCCATGCTCATTATTGGTATGCCCATAATAACTAAAAAGAACAAATAAAATAAAACAAACATACCACCGCCATAAACGCCTGTAATATATGGAAATTTCCATACATTGCCTATGCCTATAGCACAGCCAGCGCTTAAAAGAAGAAAGCCTAATCTCGAGCTTAATTTTTCTCTTTCCATAAAAAGATGTCCCCCTAAATATTTTTAAATTTATTTTAATATATAAAGTATCCAAAATCAACAACGATTTGAAAAAGAAACAATAATAAAAAACGAAAATTTATATTGACAAAATCATATATTAATAGTAGTATTTAATTAAAACATATTAAACAGATATGAATTAAATAGAATGGTGTGGTGATTTAATGAATAATATATATTTTGATAATGCTTCTACAACAGCAGTGAGAAAAGAGGTTTTTGATGAGATTAAACCTTATTTATTGGATTTTTATGGAAATGCGTCAAACATTTATGATTTGGCTAAAAAAAGCCAAGAGGCTATAAAAAAAGCGAGAAAACAAATCGCTGACGCTATATGTGCTAAAAGTGATGAAATCTATTTTACGGCAGGAGGAAGTGAGAGTGACAACTGGGCTATAAAAGGAGTCGCTGATGCTTTAGCTGATAAAGGAAAACATATAATAACTACAAAAATAGAACATCATGCTGTACTTAACACTTGCAAATTTTTAGAAAAACATGGTTACGATGTGACATATATTGATGTTGACGAATATGGAATTGTGTCCATTGAAGATTTAAAAAAGGCTATAAGGCAAGACACAATACTTATATCTGTAATGTTTGCCAACAATGAAATTGGTACAATAGAGCCTATAGAGGAAATAGGAAAAATTGCTCATGAAAAAGGAATATATTTTCATACAGATGCGGTTCAGGCTGTGGGACATTTAAAAATAGACGTATATAAAATGAATATAGACATGCTGTCTATAAGCGGGCATAAATTGGGCGCTCCAAAAGGTGTGGGAGCATTGTACATAAAAAATGGTATAAATATATCAAACCTTATACATGGCGGCGGACAAGAAAAGGGCAAACGTGCCGGAACAGAAAATGTGGCAAGTATAGTAGGGCTTGGAAAGGCTGTTGAGTTAGCCAATGCCGAAATAGAGGAGTCAACAGATTATATCACAAAAATGAGAGACAAAATAATAGAAAATATAATGTCTAATATAAAATACTGCCGTCTTAATGGACACCCTACAAAAAGATTACCTGGAAACGTGAATATATCTTTTGAATTTATAGAAGGTGAAGGCATGTTGCTTTTGCTTAACAGCAAAGGAATATGTGCCACAAGCGGAAGCGCATGCACATCAGGCTCTCTTGACCCGTCTCATGTACTTTTGGCTATAGGTTTGCCGCATGAAAACGCGCATGGCTCTTTGAGGATTACACTTTCTAAATATAACACAATGGAAGAAGTTGATTATTTTATTAAAGAAATTTGTGGTATTGTATCAAGGCTTAGAGATATGTCGCCATTGTATGAACAATTTTTGGAAAGACAAAAATGATATTAAGAAGGAGGAAAATACATTATGGAATATTCGGCTAAAGTAATGGAGCATTTTATGAACCCTAAAAATGTGGGACAAATAGAAAACGCAAGCGGAATAGGAACTGTGGGAAATGCCAAATGTGGTGACATAATGAAAGTTTATCTTAATATAGACAATAACGATGTTATAAATGACGCTAAATTTAAAACATTTGGTTGTGGCGCGGCTATAGCAACAAGCAGTATGGCAACAGAGCTTGTAAAAGGAAAAACAATACAAGAGGCTATTAAAATAACAAATAAAGCGGTTATGGAGGCTCTTGATGGACTTCCGCCTGTAAAAGTACATTGTTCTTGTTTAGCTGAGGAGGCTATACATGCTGCTCTTTGGGATTATTGTAAAAAAAACGATAAAGTAATAGAAGGACTTAAAGAACCAGTAAAAGATATACATGAAATTGAGTAATGAAATTTTTGGTGATTTAAACAAATTAAGCTATTATTAACAGACGAATAAAATAAATTGAATGTAAATTATTGTTATGATATAATAAGGCAATTAATTATTGTAAAAAGGTAGATATTTATGGGTGATATTAAAAAACAAATTGAAGAAATTTATAAAAAGGAAGATTTTTTAGCATTTTTAAAAGAGTTGACTTTTGATTTTCGTGAAAATCCCAATGAATGGGAAAATAAAACGATTGACTTATATATAGAGGCAATGCTTTCGTGGCTTGAGGATTATTCAAGTTCTGAGTTTAATGATATTGATTGGAATGGCATAAATTATTCAACTATGGCTAAAATTTTATATATGGGAAAAATATACGAGTAAAATATATTAGGCGGTTGTTTATATAGACAACCGCCTTTTTATGTATACCCCTTATATTATGCGGTTTACAAAGAAATATGTTTGTTGTATAATTAAAAAAATGTTAATATTTTTAAAGAACAAATAAAACAAATTTATTTTGTTACAGGAGCTTTAGTATGCTTAAAAGTATTATTTTTGTTTTGTTAATTATATCGCTTGTTTTGTGTGGCTGTTCTGATACTGTTGAGGAAGAAACTATATTCTCACTATCAAAAGAACAGCAGGAACATTATGCCAATGTTATTGAAGAAGAACTTAACAGCTTTTATTGGTATTATGATGACTCTAAATTGGAATATTATGAAACTACTATTCCTAACGATTTAGATTTATTTAAAGCCACAAAAGAAACGGGTTTTGATATGTCAAATTATGTTGGAAGAACGGCAGTTTGTTATACAGCGCAATTACAGCATTTTAATACCGAGACAGCCGGAACTGCGTATTTTTATTTTATAAAAGATAATTTAGTTGGGCTGTGCTATTCACCTTTGGCAAATCCAAATAAATTTGTAGAGCTTAATACAAGAAATGTGTTTACTCATTCAGCAAATATTGAAAAAATTGAAAGTGACGAATATTATTCGCTTAATTATAATCAAAGCAGCATAAATGTGCTCGCAAATGGATTTTGTTCAGAAAACAGACGTGAGAACGAGACATTTGTTATTGATAAAACAGATACTGCTTTAAATATTTATAGATACCGCTCAAACGGTATGAGAAGGTATAAAGTTATAAATTCTTCACAGCTAAAAGGTTTAAAGCCAATAAGCGCGGCATTTGACAACAATGGCGGAATAGCTGTTATATGTGGAAATATAATATCAGGTTATGAGGAATTAGAAACAGAAAAAATGTTTTCTGAAAGAGTAATATTTTTTGACAAAAATTTTAACAGGCTTTCGATGGATTTGGAACTTAACTCAGGAAGTTATTCATGCGTTTCTTTTTATGATGACAAACTTGTACTTATTAATGATAAAAATACAGAGTTATATGGTTTTAATAATGGAAATTATATAAAAGAGTCAAGTTTTTATACAAATATACAGGCTGTTGATTTTAAACAGACGGATTTGGATAATAACGGAATTAGCGAGTGTGTAATAACAGATAACAAAGATATTTATGTTTTTAGAATTGACAATAATAAAATGAACTGCATATGGAGAACTAATGTATCAAGAGAGTATTATTATGGGTACATATATACGGCTGATTTAAATGACGATGGCGCTCAGGAAATATATATTTGTGACAATACTGGAACTGCTGTAAGGTATGTTTTGGGAGAAAACGGCATTATAGCTAAAAACAGCGATATTGTATATGGTCAAAGAATATACGCGGGAGATTTTAATAATGACGGTAAGTATGACTATATACTTTTTGACGGAGAAAAAGGAACTATTTGTATAAGGGAATAAAAAAATATGGATGAGTATTTTATGCTTGAGGCGCTTAAAGAGGCTAAAAAAGCTTTTGATATAAATGAGGTGCCTATAGGAGCTGTTATAGTATTTGATAATAAAATAATAGGGCGCGGATATAATAGACGAAACACTGACAAAAACCCTCTTAAACACGCTGAGATTATAGCTATAAATGAGGCGGCGGAGTTTATAGGAGACTGGAGAATAGAGAATTGTACAATTTATGTTACTGTAGAGCCATGTCCAATGTGTGCAGGAGCTATAGTACAGGCGAGAATACCGCGAGTGGTTTATGGTGCAGATAATCCTAAAGCCGGCTGTGCAGGTTCTATTGTTAATATTCTTCAAATGGATAAACTTAACCACAGATGTGATGTTACAAAAGGCATACTTTATAAAGAGTGCGGAAG
Source organism: uncultured Eubacteriales bacterium (assembly GCA_949743655.1). Classification (GTDB taxonomy): domain Bacteria; phylum Bacillota; class Clostridia; order Lachnospirales; family Anaerotignaceae; genus Neoanaerotignum_A. Next base: position 891 of record CATJUP010000104.1, on the reverse strand, counting down.
TATTATGAAAGAATTTTTTAAAAGATTTAGAAAGAATTTGCCTGTCATTTAGTAATATGACAGGCGTTTTATTAATATTGCCCAAATTATAAGGGGAGTTTTTGGGCAGGGGTTAATTTTTACAAAACTTATAAATTATATATGTAGATTACCATTCTCGTCAAAAACAAGCTCTTCAGGCTCTCCAACAATTTCTAAGTTTGGGTTTGCTCTTACATCATTAAGCATTGCTTCTGAAACATATATATATTCCATTTCAAGTGTGTTTTTAATTCTTACTATTTTAGGTTTATTATTATCAATTTCGGTGCAAGTTTTTATGCAAAGCTGAATGGTCTCTTTATCGTTAATCATTATCATTGGTATTTTAGCAAACTCAAGCACTGTGGATGTTATACTGTTTGGGTATGTAATTTCAATGTCCAAACTGTCATAAAACTTTTTGCTTATGGCATCTACCATTCCCAAACCATGGGCGTTGCCGTGCGTGGCTTCTGTAAGGCGAAGTATAGCGCGTTTTTGAGCATTTATTCCCCCAGTGGCGTAAGGCGTGGCAAACGTGCCTGTTATGTTAGGGTCCATACCCTCGCCGCTTATGTTTTTTCCAAACTCGTCAACAATAAGAACATCACATTTGTCAAAATATATTTTAGGAAGGTGTTTGAAAGACTCTTTTAAAAGTTTTGGTTCCTCTATAGCTATTTGTTCCGGCAAAAGAGCTTTAATTTTGAATGTTTCGTCAAAGCTGTTTTCAAGTATAGCAAGCCCAAAAAGTACAGGAGCATTTTTAAGTATTATATTGCCAAACTCTGGTACAAGGCGTGCCATATATTTAAAACCGTTTTTATGACAGCACTCAGCACCTTTATGTTTACCAAGACCAATAGTCAT
>CATJUP010000103.1 GCA_949743655.1 uncultured Eubacteriales bacterium | reverse complement strand
TTTTGGCTCTAAAGGAGCAAAATTTGAATGTTATTGAGAACAAAAACTTATTTGATATGCTTGTTTCTTATGGGGTGTCTAACAATGCGCCAGAAAATGAAAAGGTTATTGAGCTTATACAAATGGGATATGAGTATAATAATTAATTTTTTATTATTGGAGGAATATAAAAATGTCACTTATAGAAATGAAAACACCTATTGTTGAAATGGACGGAGACGAAATGACAAGGATAATGTGGAAAATGATTAAAGACAAACTCATTAATCCTTATGTTAATTTAAAAACAGAATATTACGATTTGGGTCTTGAAAATAGAAACAGAACTGACGACAAAGTAACAGTTGAGTCGGCTAATGCTACTAAAAAATATGGTGTGGCTGTAAAGTGTGCAACAATTACACCTAACGCCGACAGGGTTAAAGAGTATAAACTTAAAGATATGTGGAAAAGCCCTAACGGCACAATAAGGGCTATACTTGACGGCACAGTTTTTAGAACGCCTATAATTGTAAAAGGTATTGAGCCTGTTGTTAAATGCTGGAAAAAACCAATAACAATAGCAAGGCACGCTTATGGCGATGTTTATAAAGCTGTTGATATGAAAATACCAGAAGCCGGAAAAGCTGAAATAGTTTTTACAGACAAAAATGGAAATGAAACAAGACAGCTCATACACAATTTTGAATGTGAGGGCATTATACAAGGACAACATAATTTAAATAGCTCTATTATAAGTTTTGCTAAAAGCTGTTTTAATTACGCTTTAGACACAAAACAAGATTTGTGGTTTGCCTCTAAAGATACTATATCTAAAAAGTATGACCATACTTTTAAAGATATTTTTGCCGAGTTATATGAAAATGAGTACAAAGAAAAATTTAAAAATGCTAATATAGAGTATTTTTATACTCTTATTGATGATGCTGTAGCAAGAATTATGAAATCACAGGGCGGTTTTATATGGGCTTGCAAAAATTATGATGGAGATGTGTTTAGCGATATGGTATCGTCAGCCTTTGGTTCTCTCGCAATGATGACATCCGTTTTGGTATCGCCTTTAGGAGTTTATGAGTATGAGGCGGCGCATGGAACTGTTCAAAGACATTATTACAAACATTTAAAGGGTGAGGAGACATCCACAAACTCGGTTGCAACAATATTTGCATGGACAGGCGCTTTAAGAAAACGGGGTGAATTGGACAAAATAGATGAGCTTATAAAATTTGCGAATGAGCTTGAAAATGCCGTTATAACAACAATAGAAAATGGAAAAATGACAAAGGACTTAGCTGCTATTACCGATATTAAATCTTTAGTTGTTTTAAACACAAGCGATTTTATTGATGCTATAAATGACACTTTAAAAAATGTTAGGTGGTGAGTGTTTTGAAAAACACTACTCTTTGTTATATAGAAAAATATGGCTGTTATTTAATGCTTCATAGAACAAAAAAGAAGAACGACCAAAACAAGGACAAGTGGATTGCTGTAGGCGGAAAATTTGAAAATGGCGAAAGTCCTGAGGAATGCGCTTTAAGAGAAGTTAAAGAAGAAACGGGGCTTATACTTAAAAGTTGTGATTACAAGGGAATAGTTACTTTTGTATCGGATAAGTACGAGACAGAATATATGCACATATTTTACTCAAATGACTTTGAAGGCAATATACACGAGTGTGACGAGGGAGAGCTTGAGTGGGTAAAAAAAGAAAAAGTATATTCTCTTTATAGCTGGGAAGGAGATAAAATATTTCTTAGTCTTATAGAGAAATCTCAAAAATTTTTCTCACTTAAACTTGTGTATTTAGGTGAAATATTGGAAAAAGCTATTTTAAACGGAAAAAATTTAAAACTTCCTTTTGAGGGTGATTTTTAATATGAAATATATTTTTGGTGTTGATTTGGGTGGAACTAACATAAAATTTGGAATTTTTAAATTAGGCGGAGAGCTTATATATAATTGGAGTGTGGCTACTGACAAATATTTAAATGGTAGTAATATAACATTACAAATATCAAACGAGCTTGAAAAAGCCATTAAAAAACAAAACATTTGTAAAGATAGTATTTTAGGTATTGGATTAAGTGTTCCAGGAGTTGTTTATAAAGACAGTATTGTTGACGAGTGTGTAAATATTGGCTGGAAAAACTACAACCCTGCTTACGAAATTGAAAAGAATTTAAATATTAAATGTTATGTTCTTAATGATGCCGAGGCGGCAGGTTTGGGAGAAAGCATTTATGGCGCTGGCAAAGGATATAAAAATATGTTTGTTGTTACAATAGGGACAGGAGTTGGCGGCGCTGTTATAATAGATAAAAAAGTAATTTCGGGAACACGAGGAAACGCTGGTGAAATAGGGCATTTTACAGTGGACATTAATAGTGAGATTAAATGCTCATGCGGTAAATATGGTTGTCTTGAACAGTATTCGTCAGCACCGGCTATATTAAGATTTGCTAATGAGAATTTGTGTAGATATAAAAATTCTGCTCTTAATAATATTAACAATTTTACTGTTAAAGATATAGCTGAATGTGCTAAAAACGGCGATGAGTTTTGTTTAAATGTTTTTGACACAGCCGGAAAGTACATAGCTCTTGGTATTAGCTATGTGGCTGGAACAATAGACCCTGATGTATTTATTGTGGGTGGTGGCGTGTCGGCTGCTGGGGATATTATATTAAAACCTATAGAAAAATATTTTAAGTCTTTTGCGTTTAATACTGAAAATGAAATTCCAATTAAACAGGCGGCACTTTTAAACAATGCTGGTATATATGGTGCATCTGAGTTTGTTGGAATTAAATTAGGAGGAAAGAGTTATGATTAAAGAACTTTTGGAACATAACAAAAAATTTGTTGAGAGCAAGAGTTATGAGGATTTTAAAACAAGCAAATACCCAAATAAAAAAATAGCAATACTTACTTGTATGGATACAAGACTTGTTGAATTACTTCCAGCGGCATTAGGAATTAAAAATGGTGATGTTAAAATGATAAAAAACGCCGGAGGAATGGTAATTAATCCTTTTGGAAGTGTAGTAAGAAGTTTGCTTATAGCCATAGTAGAGCTTGGTGTTGAGGAAGTAATGGTTATAGGTCATACAGATTGTGGAGTGGCAAGTATAAACGCCAAAAATATGATAGAGCATTTAATTAAAAGAGGGGTTCCTCAAGACCATATTGACATGATGAAATATTGCGGAGTTGATTTTGAAAAATGGCTTAGGGGTTTTGACACAGTTGAGGGTTCTGTTACTGAGACTGTTGATATTCTTAAAAATCATCCACTTATGCCTAAAGATGTTACAATAAAAGGATTTGTTATAAATACCGAAACAGGTGAGCTAAGCACAGTTGAGTAACTTCCTTTCTTGAAAGAAAGGAAGCGAAAGAACTTTAACTTTTAATTAGAATGGTGCAAGAGTTATTGGCAAAGCTATTATAATTTATGTTTATACAGAAAATACACATTTCTTTCTTGAAAGAAAAAAAGCGAAAAAACTTTAACTTTTAATTAGTGCATACAAACTACGGCGGGAATATTACCCCCGCCACATTTTATATTGCAATACCGCATTCAAAGGCAACAGTCATATATTTTTCCGCATTAGTAATGCCATATAAGTTCAAGTCTCTAATTTCCCATGTGTCAGAACTAAGGCTATCTGCTCCATATAAAAATTGTATAAAAGGAATATTTCTGTATTTTGATACAGCCAACATTGATGCGCACTCCATTTCAATAGCAATACAGCCTTCTTGTTTTCGTTCTTCAATGGCAGAAATAGTTTCTCTGTAAATACCATCCGAAGTCCATGTTTTACCTTTTACATATGGATAACATAGATTTGACAAAACATTTTCTAATATGTGAATAGAACGTCTGTCAGCCTCAATTTCTGCTGAAGGTGCTATGTAATGATAGCTTGTTCCCTCATCACGTACGGCTGACACAGGTATAATAATATTGTCTTTTACTTTTTTATCGTTTAATACTCCACAAGAACCAAATAAAACAAACTTTTTAGCTGCCATAGCAATTACTTCTTCAAAACATGACACGCAAGCGGGAGCACCTACCATAGAGCGATAAAAAGCAATAGCTGTGTTTTTGTAATTTATTTTGTAAATAGGCAATGCACCGTTTGCAGAATGAAGTTCAGCTATTTTTTCAACATTATTCAAACAAGAAAATTTTTGAATAATGTTTTCGGAAAATGTTGATATACAAATTTCTGGAAAATTTTCGACTTTTTTTATTATGTCATATGGACTAAATAAAGTTGGTTCTAAAATTTCAGTTCTTTGAAATATTGTATTCAATTTGTCGCCTCATTTCTTTTAGTTATAATGTTGTATTCAACGAGCAAGTATTATTACTCGCTGAATACAACTATTTTTTGTGTGTTAAAGCTGCTTTTTAAATTTTGAATACGTCAACCATGTCAAGTTTCTCCCAAGGAAGGTCAATATCGTTTCTTCCAAAATGACCATAAGCGGCAGTTTGTTTGTATATTGGTCTTCTAAGGTCAAATCTTGTTATAATTCCTTTTGGTGTTAAGTCAAAGTTTTTGGCTATTATTTCTTCAATTTTGTTATTGCTTATTTTTCCTGTGCCATATGTATTAACATATATTGACACAGGTTGCGCAACACCTATAGCGTAAGCAAGCTGAATTTCGCATTTTTTGGCTATTCCGCTTGCCACAATATTTTTAGCCACATGTCTTGCGGCATAGCAAGCACTTCTGTCAACTTTTGTAGGGTCTTTGCCTGAAAAAGCACCGCCGCCATGACTAGCGTAACCGCCATATGTATCTACAATAATTTTTCTTCCAGTAAGACCGCTGTCGCCCTGAGGACCGCCAATAACAAAGCGACCAGTAGGATTAATAAAATATTTTGTATTATCGTCTATAATGTCATATGGTATAACCTCTTTAATTACTTTTTCTATAATGTCTTTTTTTATTGTGTCTTGGTCAACATCTGGTGAGTGCTGAGTTGATATTACTACCGTATCAACTCTTACTGGCTTGTCATCATCATACTCAACTGTTACTTGTGATTTTCCATCTGGTCTTAAGTATGGTAATATACCTGTTTTTCTTACCTCTGAAAGGCGTTTTGTAAGTTTATGCGCAAGATATATAGGCATAGGCATATACTCGTCAGTCTCGTCACAAGCAAATCCAAACATCATTCCTTGGTCTCCAGCGCCTTCGTTGTCAACACCCATAGCTATGTCAGGTGACTGACCTTTTAAAGATGTTATTACAGCACAGGAGTCAGCGTCAAAGCCATATTTAGCTCTTGTATAGCCTATTTGTCTTACTGTGTTTCTTACTATGTCTTCTATATCAACATAGCAGTGTGTTGTTACCTCGCCCATAACAAAAATCATGCCTGTTGTTGCTGCTGTTTCACAGGCTACTCTTGCCATAGGGTCCTTTTCAAGTATTGAGTCAAGCACGGCATCAGAAATCTGGTCACAGATTTTGTCTGGATGTCCCTCTGTAACAGACTCGGATGTAAAAAGTCTTTTTGACATATTTTAATTCCTCCTTAAAATATATAAATTATTTTTTTCAAAAAAATAAGCCCACAGGGGCTAATAAAACTTATCTTACATATACAAATTATGTATATGTGGGAATTAGCACCGCGCATTATGCCGGTTGCCGGGTGTCATAGGGCCCTGTCCCTCGACCACTCTTGATAAGCTCACTATTCAATTAACAGCTATTATTATATCATATTATTTTTATATTTCAATATAAATTAAAAAAATAGTACAACAATAAAGCGCTGTACTATTTTTATGGTGTTTTTTAATTTTGCAGTGCCGCAATAAACTCGTTTATAGCGTTTACAAGTTTTGTAACATCAATACCGTGTACCATTCCAGCTTCCTCAAGTGTTTCTCCAGCAGATGAAGGGCAGCCAACACAGTGCATACCAGCCTGCATTAAAATAGCAGCAACACGTCTGTCAATCATTAATAAATCACCTATTTTAGTATCTTTTGTAATTGTAACAGCCATTTTTAAACCTCCTTGTAAAATTTATAAAAGTAGTATAACATCTTTATATAAAAATATCAAACAAACTTGTTTATAAAAATTAAATCACAGCATATCAAAAAACATAACATTTAAAATAAAATTTAAGTATAGTAAAAGCTCTAAGGATTTCCGCCTGTAGGAATTACTTAAAGATTTAAAAAAGTTTGAAGTTATGAAAAGAATACTTTTTTTAATGTCTGAAACTTATTTATAAAAACAAGCCAATAAAATATAATTATGTGTTATAGTTTACACAATAAATTCAAAAACTTTTCATAATTTCGTCACATTATTAAATTATAATTAAACAATGACTTTGGCAAAGCTATAATCAATTTATAGGTCTTGATAATAGCCCAGTTAAATGTCTAAAAACCTTAAAAGGACACCCCACTCTTTTAAGGTTTATTATTTTATTTTGATATAATTTCCCATATATCCATGCCAACAGAAGCATCGTTTGGTATTATACCTAATCTCCAAATTGATATACCGCTTATACCAAACATTTGGGCAAGTTTAATTTTTTCGCTTATACTTTTTGAGTTTTCAAACCATATAACAGTATTACCTGTACTATCTATTATGTTTAGATAAGGGCTTTTATATTTTTCTAAATATTTAACATTAGCGCCGCTTTTAATATCGTTTATTATTGTTGATTGATTAAATGATATTGCATTGCTGTTTACTATTGTTCCATTTTCAACTTTCCAACCAGCATTTGATACACTTAAACCCATAACTATTTTGCTCTTGTCGTCAACGTCATCAACAATAGCTTTAACTCCATAATAAACCTCGTCAAAAGGCGTTACAGGTGTTGTTGTAAAACCGCTGTCCATTACTTCTTTTGATATTGTTTTTGGATAATAATCATAAGCCATAAGTATTATTTTATCGGCGTTTTGGGATATTGTTTTAAAATCGTATCCGTCAAAATAAGCGCCGGTTTTTAGTTTAGGCTGAACAGCCACATATAGACTTTTTTGAATTTTATTTAATTGTGTTCTAAGCTCTATTATAAATAAGTTAAAGTTTTCTTTTGACTCAGTACCTTTAATATTCTCAAAATCTATTGTAACACCGTCATAAGGATTATAACCAAGTTTATTGTAGTTTACTGTTAATTCATCTATTATGGCGTTTATGGCAGCTGTTCTGTTTTGGGCGTTGTTAAGTATTTTGTCGCACATTTGACTCTCGCCATTTGACATATATATGTTTAAGTGAGCTTTTACATTGTTTTGTTTTATATACTGTATTATGTCCTCATATCCTTTTGGAACAACCCATTCATTACCGTTTTGAGATAAAGTGTTTAACACAACGCCTTTTTCATTTGTATACTCCATGCGGCTCCAACCAAAAGATACTGTGTTCATATCAGCCGCTAAATCTTTTTGGGAATATGAGTTAAAAGCATAAAAGCCATTTATAAATTCTGTGTCTAAATTAATTTTATCAAAACATCTAATTAACATTGCCGCGGCTTCCTCGCGTGTGGCTAAGCCTTTAGGCTCAAATTTCGTGGCGCTTTTTCCGCTTATTATGCCAAAATTGTAGGCAAGGGCTATGTAGCCTTTGTTTGTTGTAACGTCATTAAACGGTATGTTTTCCCTCTCGGCAGTTTCGGCTATACAGTCATAGCCAAGAGCTTTTACTAATATCACGGCTATTTCTTCGCGAGTTATAAAATTATCGGGATTAAAATAACCGCCATCGTTTATAGCGCCGTTTAATACCGCTGCCTCAATAGAATTGTGATACCATTTTGACGGGTCTTGATTGTCGTTTAGAGAACTGAATTGTCCTTCTTTTTCTTCCCAGCCAAACATACGCGATGCCATTGATATAAACTGAGCCTTTGTTACGTTTTTTCCCAAACCAAAAACATTGTTTCCCATACCGCTTATAAATCCGTTTTCGGTGGCTTTATTTATTTGGCTATAAGCCCAATGGTCTTTATTAACGTCCGTATAATCAGCGGCGAAAGAGACCGTTATTAAGTTTATAGCGATTAAAATTGTCAGTGCTGCGCAAATATATTTTTTCATTGTACATCTCCTTATAAAAATACTTTTTCGACATTTATTTTTATTATAACATATGTTTATACAAAATTTTAAATAAATTTTGACAAGCCTGTAAACATAAAATTAAACAAGGTGATTTATATGCTTATTATTACTAAAAAGGCAAAAAAAAGATTTAAAAAATGTTTTATATTGTTTGTATTTATTATATTTTCTGTTATAATACTATTGGGCATACAAAGGCAAGTTATGCCCAAACTTATTGCAATATCCGGATTAGAAGTAAAGTCATTTGCTGATAAAACCATAGACGATGTTGTTAGGGAAAGTATAGAGGAGCTTAATTTAAAGTCGTCTGACTTTATTGATGTGCAAAATGAAACAACGTACATAACGGCTGATACTATGCTTGTAAACAAATTTTGCGCTATTGTAAACAGCAAAATTGACTATGTTTTTCTTAATCTCGGAAAAAAAGAAATAGCGATACCTCTCGGCGCTGTTACAGGCGTTGACATATTATCAAATACCGGACCGGAAATAAAATTTCGTATGGTATATAAGGATGATACTTCTGTTGACTATGAAACATCTTTTTCAGCTGCTGGTATCAACCAGACAAATTATAAAGTTTGGATTACTGTTGAGGTTATAATGAGGCTTGTAAACCCTTTAAAGAGCACTGATATTAAGGCTACAAGAAAAATAATGCTCATAGATACAGTTATTAAGGGAACAGTGCCTCAAAATTATCTTCAAATAAACACCACCGAGGATAGAACTTTACAGTAAATATGGAGGAAAACATGGACATTATTGATGAGAAAATATCTAAACTTAGCAACATTTTAAAAAAATACAATAAAGTTTGTGTGGCTTACTCTGGTGGTACTGACTCCGACTTTTTGCTCAATGTAGCCGCTAAAACATTATGTAACAACGTTATAGCGGTTATAGTAAAGGGTAAACACACCGCCGCTAAAGACATAAAAGAGGCTTTACGTCTTTGTAACATTACAGGCGTTAAAGTTTTTGTTGAAACAATAGATGTATTTAGCGTTGAGGAACTTAGAAACAATACAAAACAAAGGTGTTATTACTGCAAACAAAATATAATGGGCGCCATTAAAAAAAGAGCGGAGGAGGAAGGCTTTAGTGTAATAACAGACGGCAAAAACCTTGATGACGCGCAACATTACAGACCAGGGGCAAAAGCCGCTGAGGAAATGGGAATAGTAAGTCCGCTGTTTGAGGCTGGGTTTACAAAACAAGAAATCCGTCAAGCTGCAAAAAGGCTTGGACTTGAGACATATAACAAGGCGTCAAACTCTTGTTTGGTTACTCGTTTCGCTTACAATACTGTTATTACTGAAAATGCTTTAAGCATGGTTGAAAGTGCTGAAGAGCTTATAGCCTCTCTGGGCATACATTCAGGCAGGGTACGTGTGCATGGGAATATTGCCCGTATAGAAATGCCAAAAGAGTATTTTGTTGATTTTATTAATAATAACTCCATTGTTTCCAAACTTAAAAAGATTGGTTTTAAATATGTAACTCTCGACTTAGAGGGCTTTCGAAGCGGAAGTATGGATTGAGGTGCTCAAATTGGACATTAAAAAAATACTTGACAATTACAAAGAAGGAACTATTTCTATTGAGGAGGCGGAGCGCAGGCTCAAGGTAGCGCCTGTAGAGGATATAGGTTATGCTGTTGTTGACCACCAAAGGGAAATTAGAAACGGTTGTCCTGAGGTGATTTACTGCGCCGGTAAAACTTCTAAGCAAATTGTTGGAATAATAGGCAGTATGCTTAACGCCGGTACAAAAAATATACTTGGCACAAGAGCTGACATACAAAAGTATGAAGCCGTTAAATTGGTATATAATGACGCTGTTTATTATGAAGACGCGCGCATAATAAAAATAGAACGTGAGCCTCTTGAAAAAACTGGAGGTACTATTGTTGTTGCTACAGGCGGCACAAGCGATATACCCGTAGCAGAGGAAGCCGCCATAACCTGTGAGTATCTTGGTAACAGGGTAGAACGGCTTTATGATGTTGGCGTGGCGGGTTTGCACAGGCTTTTATCAAGGCTTGAGAGCATATCAAAAGCTGATGTTATAATAGCCGTTGCCGGAATGGAAGGCGCTTTAGCCAGCGTTATAGGCGGGCTTACAGATAAGCCTGTTATAGCGGTACCAACATCTGTTGGGTATGGGGCTAATTTTAACGGTCTTTCATCTCTTTTATGTATGCTTAATAGCTGTGCTAACGGGGTTGTTGTTGTTAATATAGATAATGGCTTTGGGGCAGGCTATACAGCAAACAGTATAAACAAGTTGGGAGCTAAAAGAAAATGAAAAAAGTATTGTATTTCGATTGCTTTTCCGGCATAAGCGGAGATATGACACTTGGTGCTCTTATTGACATTGGTGTTGACAAAGAATTATTTTTGGCAGAGATAGCCAAACTTAATGTTGACGGATTTAAAATTGAGTTTTCAAGAACAGAAAAAAGCGGTATAGGAGCGCAAGATGTTGATGTAATATTAACAAATGGTGAGTTTGTAGAAGAACATACTCATGAACATACACATGAGCATAAAGAACATACTCATGAAGAACACCATGAACATACACATGAGCATGGGGAACATATTCATGAAGAACACCATGAACATATACATGGGCATCATCATGAACATACTCATGCCCATGTTCACAGAAATATTAACGATGTTTCGGCTATAATTGACAACAGCCAAATATCAGATAATGCCAAAGATTTGGCTAAAAGGATATTTATGCGTGTGGCTAAAGCAGAGGCTAAAGTCCACTCCAAACCACTTGATGAGGTGCATTTTCATGAGGTGGGGGCGCTTGATTCTATAGTTGACATTGTTGGTACTGCTATACTTATTGATATTATAAAACCAGATAAAATATACTCATCTATTGTAAACGATGGGCATGGTTTTGTTAAATGTCAGCATGGATATATGCCAGTACCAGCGCCGGCTACAGCTGAAATATTTGCTGAATCTGGCGTTATATATCGTCAAATAGATGTAAACAATGAAATGGTAACGCCTACGGGCGCGGCTATAATAGCTGAACTTTCGGAAAGTTTTGGTATGTGTCCGCCTATTAATATTAAAAAAACAGGATACGGCGCAGGAAAAAGAAATTTTTCAATACCAAATATACTCCGTGTTATGCTGGGAGAAATAGAGGAATGATTTATGCCTGACAGATTTACAGATAACATAACAATTCTTGAAACAAACATTGATGACAGTACAGGGGAAATGTTGGGTTATGTTTCTGAGCGGCTTTTTGAGGCGGGTGCTAAGGATGTTTTTTATGTGTCTATATACATGAAAAAAAACCGTCCGGCTTACAAACTTACAGTTATATGCGATAGTGGGCTTAAAGAAATTATGGAGGACATAATTTTTGAGGAAACCACAGCTATTGGCATACGCTCAAGAGAGGAAACTCGGACATGCCTTTCAAGAACTATTGAAAAAGTTTATACGGCTTTTGGTCCTATAAATGTAAAATGCGTAAATACAAAAAAAGGTCGCCGTATATATCCTGAATATAGCTCGGCAAGGGAAATAGCCGAAAAACTTAACATTCCACTGTATGAGGTATATGCTGAGATAAACAAATTAAAATAATTTGTTTTGGCACGAGGTTATAAGTTTTTTTCAAGAGGGGTATGCGCTTTTCGGTTACATATTAACAAATATGTAATATTGATTTAACCTCCAATATTAAAATTTGTTTCATGAATATTTTTTATGTAATAATTAGTTAATAGATTAGCCAGATAAATTTTAAAAAAATGTTAAATTATTGTGGCTATTTTGTAATATTTTATAAATAAATTTGTGAATTTATGCCAAATATTACTTATATACATTGTAATTTATAAATTTCTATTGACTTTTTTATGATTATTTTCTATACTAATCTTGTAACAAAAATGTAACATTTGATTGGAGGATATTCATGAAAGCGAAGGGGATTATACCTTCGGCAACTGTTTTGGGAACGCTGTTAGCTGTTGGTTGCAGTATGTCTATATTTGCTTACAGCAAAGGTACAGTAACCGCCGACCAAATTAATATTAGACAGTCTGCCGATACCGAGTCTGCAAAGTTAGGTCAACTTTTTGAAGGTGATGAAATAAACATACTTTCTGGAGAAGGTAATTGGTTTAAAATAGATTATAATAATCAAGAAGGATATGTTTTTTCGGATTACATAAGTGTGTCAAGAGCGGAGGGCACAGTTGGCGCTGATAACGTAAATGTAAGAAATTTAGCGTCCACAAGCTCAGACGTAGTTGGAACTGTAAATAGCGGTGACGTTGTTACAGTAGTTGGAAGTAACGATGAATGGTATGAAATAATAAGAACAAATGGTGATAAGGCTTTTGTAAGCAAAAACTATGTTGAGGGAAGTATACTTGATAAAGTTGGAGCTGTAAAGCCAAACACAAATACTGGAGATAATAAAAACGCATCTTCTTCACAGGTTGATAATGAAGAGCCTGTAGGACTTGCGGCATCTTCTATAGATGACGAAAATGATGGTTTGTCTGTATCACCTATAGATGACGAAAATGGTTTTACTGAAGTATCAAACAAATACGCCGCTGTAACCGCTTCTGGTCTTAGAGTAAGAAGCGGCGCAGGAACGAATTTTGATATTCTTACCACACTTGAATATGGAAGTTATGTAGATGTTTTAGCTATAAGCAATGAGTGGATTAAAATTAGTGACGGAAATGTTACAGGTTTTATAAGCGCTGAATACGCATCTGTAAGAGACGGCGAGAAACCTTCAAGAGGAACGGGAAACTCTGAAAAGGGACAGGCTATTGTTGACTATGCTAAACAGTTTTTAGGAACACCATATTCATGGGGAGGAACAAATCTTAATTCGGGTGTTGATTGCTCTGGATTTGTGTATTCTGTTTTTAAAAATTTTGGTATCAGTCTTGAACGCAGTTCAGCGTCTATGGCATACGCTGACGGCGTACAAATATCAAAAGGCGAGTTGGCGGCTGGCGACTTAGTATTTTTTGACACAAACGGCACAAATAATGGACAAGTATCACATGTAGGTATTTACATAGGTGATGGGCAATATATTCATTCATCATCTGGTAAATCTTACTGTGTAGTTATATCATCATTATACGATGATTACAGCGCTAGAACATACGTAATGGCAAAACGTATTTTCAGGTAAAAATTATTTAGTAAACTTAGATTTATGGGGCAGGCAATGGATTTATTCTATTGTCTGCTTTAAATATTATATTCGTTTGAGAGGTAATTTATGAAAAAACGTTTTATAAATTTGAAAAAAATATTGGCTTTTAGTTGTATGGTTTTTGTTACATCAACTATTTTTGTACCTCCTTATAATGTAGAGGCAGCAAAAACTTTAAAACAGCTTAAAAATGAGAGAGACACACTGGCTAAAAAAACAAAAGAGGCAAAAGAGGCTCTTGAGAACTCAAAAAAACAACAACAGACAGTTCAGCAGGAAATGGATGCTCTTGATAAAGTGGTAGCGGCGGCAAGCGAAGAGTTAAATAAATCCAAAGAGGATTTGGAAGACGTTACGGCAAGACTTGAACAGTCGGAAAAAGATTTAGAACAAGCTACTGATGAAAGAGAAAAACAATTTGAGACTTTTGGCGAAAGAATAAAGTTTTTTTATGAGAACGGAAATATTGGCTATATTGATATAATACTTGAGTCTAAGAGTGTATCGGATATGCTATCAAGACTACAATATGTTGAGGACATAATGCGGTATGACGATGAACTTTTATCAAAACTTGAGGAAACCGAAAACAAAATTAAAATTAAAACAGATGAAATAGCTGAAGAGAAAACAGAGGTTGAGGCTCTTGTAAAAGAAAATGAAGAAAGACAGCAAGAGTTAAACAAAGCGCTTGACGAGAAAAAAGCAGCGTTACAGGCGTATAAAGATAATGAGGCTAAATATAAAGAATTAATAGCTAGTAACGAAAAAGCAAGTAAAGAGGTTGAGGCTCTTATAAGGTCTGCTACAGCAGCGGCTAATAATAAAGCGTCAAGTTCCTCAAGCTCGGGATATGTTTATACAGGCGGAAAACTTAACTGGCCTGTGCCGGCAAAAGCGGCGTCATCGTCAAGTTTAAGCAGCGGTTTTGTAGGGCGTAATAGTCCTGTTGGACGAGGGTATGAGTTCCATACAGGCTATGACATACCAGCGCCTTATGGCTCTAATATAGTAGCGGCAGAGGCAGGAACTGTTATATACTCGGGTTGGATGAGTGGATATGGTAACACTATTATGATTAATCATGGTGGCGGTCTTGTTACTCTTTATGGGCATAACTCAAGCCTTGTTGTAAGCAAGGGTCAAAGTGTATCAAGAGGGCAAGTGGTGGCTAAGTGCGGTTCAACAGGCTACTCAACAGGAAATCATTGTCACTTTGAGGTAAGGGCTAATGGCACGCCGGTAAGTCCTGAGCCATATATTGGAGTAGCTAATATAGCAAGATAATCAATAGCGTGAATAAATATTTTTTATAATTGTAATGAAATATATAAAAATAACGCCTTTATTTTTATAAAAATAGGGCGTTGTTTTTGTTTACACACAAAACAAGCGTGAGTCTTTCGACTCACGCCTTTTTTTACTTAAAAACACTATTGTTTTTATTGTGTGTTTTAATATTTTTAAATATAAACAGCTATTTGGCTTATTGTAATAACTGAAGAACACCCTGAGGAACAGTATTAGCCTGCGCGAGCATAGCCTGTGCAGCCTGTACAAGTATGTTGTTCTTTGTATAAGCCATCATTTCTTCTGCCATATCTGT
>CATJUP010000102.1 GCA_949743655.1 uncultured Eubacteriales bacterium | reverse complement strand
GTATTATTGGTATAGCAAAGATACAAAAGTGATAGAGCCTATTAATAAAGTAATAGACTTTTTACAGTATTTTATTCATCCCGATAAGACTATTGGCGGTGAATATGGTTCAAGGAATACTACTTATTTTATGCCAAATGGTTTTGCCACTATGGAAATTGTGGGTGATGCTGATTTTGGAAAAGTAGCCGCTTCTATTAATCACTTTATATTTGAGGATATAAACTTGAATGAGCATTTTATGAATAGTGTGGATGAAAGATATATGACTCATTATGTGCTTCATTCATTTTTAAGAGCGTTAGCCAAAATGGACAAAAATACTAATAATAACCCAGATTATGTTCTGCCTTGTTTTAAAGAACATAAAAAAGTTTTTGATGACAGTGGGCTAATGACAATTAATAATGGCATTTATTATGCTGTATGTGGTATAAAAAAGGGTGGTTTAATTAAAGTTTATAAATCGGATAAAGAAGTATTTTGTGATTTTGGTTATAGACATAAACAAAATGAGAGTTCTAAAAACGCTATTACAAATTGGTTAGACCCAAAATATGAAATATTATATAAAGACAATTCTTTTAATGTAAAAGGTATGTTTAATTTAGTTGGTCAAAAAGTCCAAAATCCTATTTATCATTTGGGTTTAAGAGTAACGTCTTTTATTTTTGGCAAAAAGATTAATACTTTAATTAAGAAAATTCTTTTATTTTCGGATAAGCATGAGGATATTTGTTTTGAGAGGGAAGTTGTTTTTGAAAAAAACAATATTACAATAACTGATAGTATAATTAATAAATTAAATAAAGAAATTACAATTGAGGAAGCAAGCAATTTTTCTTTAAGATTAGTAGCTTCTGGAAAATTTTTTAGCTCAACCGATTTGTTAAAGACTGAATATAATAATTTTAAAATTAACAAGTCTTTAACTATTAAAAAGAAGTTTGATATATTAAGTGAAAATTTATACTACGAATTAAATCAGGAGAGATAAAAAATGGATTTAGAAAACGCTATTTTTGGAAGAAGAAGTATTAGATTTTATGATAAAACTAAAATGGTTGAAGAAGCTATTATTAAAGAAATTATATATGCTGGAACATGGGCACCAAGCGCTTGTAATGTTCAAGGATGGAAGTTTATAGTTATTGATGATAAAAATGTATTTGATAAAATAATAAAATACGGAGCGGCGACTTTTTTAAATTCTGTAAATCAAGCAATTTTAGTCGTTTATGACAACAGAACAGACAATATGGAGTATATGGATTATATTCAAAGTGCTGGCGCATGTATTGAAAACATGCTTTTAAAAGCGTATAGTTTAGGTGTTGGCACATGTTGGGTAAATAATCTGCCGGAAAAGAAAAAACTAAAAAAGATATTAAATATTCCTTGGAACTATGAACCTATAGCTTTAATAAGTATTGGTTATAATAACCAAAAAATCAACGAAAGACAAAGAAAATATAAAATTGATGATTTAATAGCTTTTAATAAATTTGACTTTTCTGTAGAAAAAAAGGATAATAAATATTATAAATTAAAAATAAAAAGAATTTTAAGAAAGATATATTATAAATTGCCATGTAAAAATTTGTTGTTAAAATTTGTAGGAAAATATGAGAAAAAGTTTGATAATTAAGGATATATAAAATGAATTTTTTTAAAAATGAAAATACTAAAGAATTAGTTATGTATGGTGCTTTTGGTGTAGCTACAACAGTTGTAAATATTGTACTGTATCGGGTTTTATTAATGTTTTCTATTGATTATAAAATTAGTAATCTTATAGCTCTAATTTTTACAAAGCTGTTTGCTTATATTGTAAATAAAAATTTTGTATTTCATAGCAAATGCCAAAATATATTGCAGTTGTGCAAAGAGTTTTTAAAATTTGTTGTGGCTCGTGGATTTACTGGTATTATAGACTATTTTGGATTAATATTTGCTGTGGAGGTTATGGGATTTAGTCAAGTTTATTCAAAATATGTACTTCAATTTATAGTAATTGTTTTAAACTATGTATTTGGCAAGAAAGCTGTTTTTAACAAAAGAGATTAGTTATATTAAAACTGATTAAAATAAAAGTATTTAATGTGTAATTTGGGGGAAAAATTATGAAAATTTCGATAGTTGGTACAGGTTATGTTGGTCTTGTTACGGGAACATGTTTTTCGGAAATGGGAAACAAGATTTATTGTGTAGATACAGACGAAACAAAAATAAAAAAGTTGCAACAGGGCATGATACCTATTTATGAGCCTGGACTTTCTGATATGGTTTTAAGAAATTATGATGAAGGAAACTTAAATTTTACTACAGATATAAAAGAAGCTCTTGAAAAAACAGATATTTGTTTTATAGCTGTAGGAACACCTATGGATGAGGACGGAAGTGCAGATTTGCAATATGTTTTAGCGGTGGCTAAAGAAATTGGACAATATATGACTCATGACATGATTGTTGTAGACAAATCGACCGTCCCTGTCGGCACTGCCGACAGGGTAAGTGAAGTAATTCAAAATGAATTACTTCAAAGAAGTGTTGATTATAAATTTAGTGTTGTTTCAAATCCAGAGTTTTTAAAAGAAGGTTCGGCAATTAAAGATTGTATGAGTCCTGACAGAGTTGTTATAGGAACGCCTGATGAATATGCTGTTGAGATTATGAAAGAGCTTTACGCGCCTTTTATAAGAAACCGTGACAGATTTATTGTAATGGATGTAAAAAGCGCTGAGATGACAAAATACGCCTCAAATGCTATGCTTGCCACAAGAATTTCTTTTATGAACGAAATAGCCAATATTTGTGAAAGAGTAGGGGCTGACGTAAACAATGTGCGTATGGGTATGGGCAGCGATAGCCGTATTGGATATAGTTTTCTTTACGCTGGTTGTGGATATGGAGGAAGTTGCTTTCCAAAAGATGTACAAGCTCTTATTAAAACATCAAAGGATATTGGATATGAAGCGAGAATACTTAAAAATGTAGAGGCTGTTAATAAAGACCAAAAAATGGTTTTGGTAAATAAAATAGTTAAAAAGTATGGTGAAGATTTAACAGGAAAAACATTCGCTGTCTGGGGTCTTGCTTTTAAACCTGAAACAGATGATATGCGCCAAGCTACATCTATAATTGTTATAAACGAGCTTACAAAAAGAGGCGCTGTTATTAATGCTTTTGACCCTAAAGCCACTGAAGAGGCAAAAAGAATATTTGCCGATAATAATAAAATCGTTTTTAAAACAAGTAAATACACAGCCGTTTGTGATGCTGATGCTTTAATACTTGTTACAGAATGGAAAGAATTTAGAAGCCCTGATTTTGATGAGCTTAAACAAAGAATGAAAGAAACAGTTATATTTGATGGAAGAAATCAGTATAACAAAAAAATGCTTAAAAAAATAGGATTTGAGTATTATCAAATTGGAAATTAAAATCGCCTTTTTATTTAGACAGTTTTGATAAAAGAGTAAGTACCCGCCGATTAAAAGGCGGGTGCTTACTTTTTGGTTTTTTAAGAAAATATATATTTATTGCGTAAACATACACTGAAATATACTTACTAATAATTATACAAATACTAATTAAAAGTTAATGTTATTTCGCTTCAATTCTTTTAATAAAGGAGGTAGAGCTTGAGGCACTAAACATTAGTTTAGCGCGGATATATTATTTTATAACATCTTTCATTGTGTAAAGCCCTGCTGATTTGTTAGCTATGTATTTAGCGGCCCTAACAGCGCCTACAGCAAATACTTCTTTGCTCATTGCCTCATGGCTTATTGTTATAACTTCGTCATTTCCAGCAAATATAATATCGTGTTCGCCAACTATTGTACCGCCTCTTACAGCACTCAAACCTAATTGCTCATGAGTACGTTTTTCACGTACTTGAGAACGGTCGTATACATAATTTAATCTGTTGTTAAGAGAGTTATTAATAGCATCTGCTATAGCTATAGCTGTACCGCTTGGCGCGTCTATTTTCTGGTTATGATGTTTTTCTAATATTTCAATATCAAAACCAGAGTCAAAAAGTTCAACAGCGGCTTTTTTAGCAAGCTCCATTATAAGATTTACACCTAAAGACATATTAGCTGACCTAAGTATGGCTACAGATTTTGATGTAGTATTAACTTTTTCGATTATTTCTTCAGAAAGTCCTGTTGTGCATAATACGACTGGTGTGGATGTTTTTTTGCAGTAATCTAAAAGTGATGATATAGCCGAAGATATAGAAAAATCTATAATTACATCAGCTTTAATGTTACAAGAATTTATGTCATTAAATACAGGATAATCCAATGTTAAATCTCGTGGGTCTATACCAGCCACTATTTCACATTGTTTGTCTTCTTTTAATATATTTTCGACAAATTTACCCATTTTGCCGCCACAGCCATGAATAATAACTTTTATCATAAATATTTTTCTCCTAATTTTTATAATCTAAAAAATCACATTTAAAGAAATTTTCATTATTCAGCGGTTTTGCCGTAATTTTAAATATTACACAGCCATCAGGACAAACAACAACTTTGCTATATTTACTGTCGCCGCCAATATTTTCTAAATCCCCGCCGCTTCTTACCGCTTCCATAATTGGATAAAGCATAACCATTGTTTTAGAGCAAATGCCATAGCCATATTTATTAGTAGGACAACCATAAGTACATTTATATTTATCTCCAATTTCTTCACCGTTTCGGCAATATCGTTCTGTATGAGTTCCACGAATAAATCCTATTACCTCAATTTCAAATTCGTATTCCTCATTATACCACTTTTTCATGTTTTATATAAGGTTATGTTTTTTAAGTTCAGCTTTGAGTGTCTCTAAATTATCTGGTTCCATATCATATAAAGGTGCTTTTAGTATTCCGGCATTAATTCCCATAAGATTGCATGCTGTTTTAACAGGAATAGGATTTGTTTCTATAAATAAAGTGTTAGCAAGTTTAAGTGTGCTTAAAAATATTTTTCTCGCTCCATCAATGTCATTAGCAAAAAACTTTTCACACATATCATGCACTTCTTTAGGCATAACATTTGCCAAAACAGATATAACTCCTTTACCACCTAAAGAGAGTATAGGAAGTGTCTGGTCGTCATTTCCAGAATATATATCAATGCTGTCGCCACACATCTCGGCTATTTTAGCTATTTGAGACAAATCTCCGCTGGCTTCTTTTATAGCCACTATATTTTTAATTTTTGAGAGCTCTTTAACTGTAGCTGGAGATATGTTAAGACCTGTACGACCTGCAACACTGTAAACAACTATAGGAATATTTACGCTTTCTGCTATAGCAGAATAATGTTTTACAATACCTTTTTGAGTTGTTTTGTTGTAATAAGGTGTTACAACAAGAAGAGCGTCAGCGCCGGCTTTTTCAGCTTCTTTAGCAAGCTCCACAGCGTGGTTTGTGTCGTTGCTGCCTGTTCCTGCTATAACAGGTACTCTTTTGTTTACAACATCAACACAATATTTTATAAGTTTAATTTGTTCGGCGTCATCTATTGTAGACGCTTCTCCAGTTGTTCCAGCAACAACTATTCCGTCAGTTTTAGCATCAATTTGTGAGTTTACCATTTTTTTAAATTCCTCATAATTGATTGAACCATCATTGTTAAAAGGTGTTATTATAGCTACCGCTGAACCAGTAAATATAGACATTTTGTTTCCTCCTAAATTATATATTTTATTTTTATGAATTAATAATAAGCTCCGCTATTTGAACGGCGTTTGTAGCTGCTCCTTTTCTTATGTTATCGGCTACAACCCACATATTTATACCGTTTTCAACACTCTCATCACGGCGTATTCTGCCAACAAACACATCGTCTTTTCCTGTTGCGTCTGTAGCCAAAGGATATACATTGTTAGCTAAGTCATCACATACAACAATACCTTTTGAGTTTGAAAGAAGAGTTTTAATATCATTTATATCAATAGTGTTTTCAAACTCAACGTTTATTGACTCGCTGTGGCTGTTAAATACAGGAACACGTACTGTTGTTGCTGTAACTTTCATATCTGGGTTATGAAGTATTTTTCTTGTTTCCCAAATCATTTTCATTTCTTCTTTTGAGTAGTCGTTTTCTAAAAATACGTCTATGTGAGGAAGACAGTTATTTGCTATAGGGTGAGGGAATTTTTTAGGTGCCTCTCCTTTAATACCGTTTTCAAGGTCTTTCCAGCCAGCTATACCCGCGCCAGATACAGCTTGGTAAGTAGAATATACAACTCTTTTAATTTTATATTTATCATCAAGCGGTTTAAGCGCTACCATTGCTTGTATTGTAGAACAATTAGGGTTTGCTATAATGCCTTTATTCCATTTTATATCTTCTGGGTTTACTTCTGGCACTACAAGGGGCACATTTGGGTCTTGTCTCCATTGAGCTGAGTTATCAACTACTATACAGCCATGTTCTGCAGCTATAGGCGCAAATTTAGCGCTTGTACTTCCGCCGGCAGAAAAAAGGGCTATGTCAATATGTTTGTCAAAAGAATGTTCTGTAAGCTCCTCAACTGTGTATTCTTTACAATTAAATGTAAGTTTACTTCCTGCTGAACGTGCAGACGCCATTACATAAAAATTATCTATTGGCAAATTTCTTTCTTCAAGAACCTTAATAAAAGTCCTTCCTACCATTCCGGTTGCTCCCACAACGGCAATATTAACTTTTTTCATTTTAAAAATCACTCCCAAACAATATTTAAACAATAAAAAAGCTGTATACACCACTAAATAAATCATAATCGGTGAATACAAGCCCGACTTGCGAATGATATATTTAGTAGCTCTCCATCTTAAAAGATGACAGTCGGAAGGCTTTTAACCCACCGCCCAGAAAATTATATACCGTGAATATAACATCTTCGGCGTTTGCCCCTTTTACTGAATTATAAACCGCCCACGGTAAGCGTAAAAACAGTTACTAATAGAAAACGCGCCTCTACTTTCGATTAAGATAAATATTATCACCAAAAACACTGTGTGTCAAATATTTTAATGAATATTAATTGTGTTTTAAGCAAAAATAAATTTGAATTGATAAATAGGGAGGATATTTGTTATGGATAAAAAAGAATTGAAAGAGGAAATTAAAAGAATTAAAGCTGAGAAAGAAAAACTTAAACTTGAAATGGCAAAGGAGCTTGGGCTTTTTGAAAAAGTAAAAAAATACGGCTGGAAAAGCCTTACATCAAAAGAAAGCGGTAGGATAGGTGGAAAAATATCCGCTAAAATTAGAGCTGAAAATAAAAAATAATTAAAAATAATAAAAAAAATATTGACAATTTTTATATAAAGTAGTATTATAAGTATCGTGCTTGCGGTTAGAGTATATAAACTTAATTTTAAAGCATATTTGTTATGTGGAGAGGTGTCCGAGTGGTTTAAGGAGCTGGTCTTGAAAACCAGTGATTCCGAAAGGGACCGTGGGTTCGAATCCCACCCTCTCCGCCATCATCTTAATTGAATAGTATATGATTGTGAGATTTATTTAGCCTGGAGAAGTACTCAAGAGGCTGAAGAGGACGGTTTGCTAAACCGTTAGGGTTCGATTAGGGCCGCATGGGTTCGAATCCCATCTTCTCCGCCATTTTGCAGGGGTATAGCTCAGCTGGTAGAGCAGTGGTCTCCAAAACCACGTGCCGTGGGTTCGATTCCTACTGCCCCTGCCAATAATGACACAATCTTAAGCTTAACGGGGTGTAGCGCAGTTTGGTAGCGCAACTGGTTTGGGACCAGTGGGCCGCGGGTTCAAATCCTGCCACCCCGACCATTATCCAATATGTGGGCCATTAGCTCAGTTGGTCAGAGCATCCGGCTCATAACCGGCAGGTCCCGGGTTCAAGTCCCTGATGGCCCACCAGTTAAATAATTGAATATGTGGTATGCCCAGATAGCTCAGTAGGTAGAGCAGGGGACTGAAAATCCCCGTGTCCTTGGTTCGATTCCGAGTCTGGGCACCATTCATCCAACAGCCTTTCGCTGACGTAATGTCCGAAGGGTTGTTTTTTATTATCTAAATTTTCGTGTGATGTAATTTTCATGTTTCTGCCGTGATTTACCATCGACTTAATATTGATTTTATTCGTGTTTTCCTTTAAAATAATACATGGTAATTGTTAAAAGGGAGGACAACATGGCACAGCTATATTACAGATACAGTACAATGAACGCAGGCAAATCTATCGAACTGATTAAGGTGGCATATAATTACGAGGAACGAGGAAAACATGTGCTGACTTTGGTGCCTGCTATTGATGACAGATACGGAACTGGCGTTATTACCTCCAGAATTGGCGTGCAGCGGGACGCAATGATTGTAGGTGAGGATACAAATATTTTAGAGCTTTTCATGCGTGAAAATGAAAAACACAGGATTGATTGTGTTTGCATTGATGAATGTCAGTTTTTAAAGAAACATCATGTACAAGAACTTGTAGAAATTGTGGATAGTTTTGAAGTTCCAGTGCTTGCATACGGACTTAAGAACGACTTTAGAAACGAGCTCTTTGAGGGATCTTATTATATGCTGATTTATGCAGATAAGATTGAAGAAATCAAGACTATCTGCTGGTGTGGACGCAAAGCAACTATGGTTGCCAGAATTGTTGACGGCAAATTTGTCAAGCAAGGCAAACAGGTTATGATCGGGGGCAACGACATGTATGTATCCCTTTGCCGCAAGCATTACAATGATGGGCGAATCGGTCCAGAGAAATAGAAAAATATCAAAATAAGACATGAGAAGAAGATAGGAGAAATACCTATGAATTTTAAATTATATTTGATAAGGATAATTTTAATTATATTTTTTGTGGTCTCAGTGCTGGCTATAGCACCCCAAATGCAGGTTTTTGCTGCCAGTAGTACTGATGCGGAGTTTGAAGCACAGCTTACTTCAGAAGGCTTTCCTGAAAGCTACAAGACAAAGCTTAGAGCATTGCATCGGCTTCATCCGAACTGGACATTTAAGGCTAAACAGTTGAATTATACCTGGGCGGAGGCACTGGATAAGCAATGCTCTAATGTAAATGCCAATCTGGTCTCTAACAATTTTCCTGCAGGTTACAAGGCAGTACAGAATGGTACATATAATTTTGACACCCATACCTATATCGGAAAAGATGGAGCCAGCTGGGTTGCAGCCTCCAGACAGGCCGTTGCATTTTACATGGATCCGAGAAACTGGCTGGATGAGAGTTCTATTTTCATGTTTGAGCCTAACCTTTATGATGCCTCTTATCAGACGGAAGATCTG